>JBGOWS010000217.1:0-4183 GCA_041478735.1 Thermodesulfovibrionia bacterium
CATAATATTCCCATAAAGAAAATCTTTTCTGTATCGTCTTATAATCTCAAACAGGCCGGCGGGAAGCAGCAAACTCAGGTGATACAACTCATTCCCAAGGTATATATGTGTTAATGGCCCCCAGGCAAATGCAGCTGTTGGAATTAACAGAAAGGCTAGGATCAACAATAATTTTAAAACTCTCATTTCAACTCCTTTATTAAACCTAAAATAAGTCTTACTCCGATACCTGATGCGCCTTTAGGCATATAAGGCTTATCTTTTTCTACCCACGCAGTCCCTGCTATATCAAGGTGAACCCAGGGGATCTGATCAGCAAATTCATATAAAAAGTATGCTGATGTCACAAGCGAACCATTTTTACCGCCATAATTCTTTATATCAGCGATATCACTCTTTAAATATTCTTTATATTCTTCAAAAAGTGGCATCTCCCACACCCGTTCGTACGTTTCAGCAGCAGATTTTTTTATTTTATCAAAAAACTCACTGTCATTCCCCATCATAGCTATTGCCTCATTTCCAAGCGCTACGGAACATGCGCCTGTTAATGTCGCAACATCTATAATTGCCCTCGGCTTAAAGCGTTTAGCATAACCAATAGCATCTGCGATAATTAAACGCCCTTCTGCGTCCGTATTTATTATTTCAATCGTCTTTCCACTAATGGTTATTATAACATCACCTGGCCTTGTAGCAGAACCTCCCGGCAGGTTTTCTGTTGCAGGCAATATCCCTACAAGATTGACAGGCAATTTCAATTCAGAAACAGCCTTGATTATGCCGAGAACAGCTGCACCTCCAGCCATATCATATTTCATTTTTTCCATACCCTCTGCAGGTTTTAATGATATGCCTCCGCTATCAAAGGTAATTGATTTACCTATAAGCACCAAGGGCGCCCCTTTGGCTCCTCTGTATTCAAGCACTATAAATTTAGGAGGTTCCTTCGATCCCTTCGCAACAGACAGATAAGCTCCCATGCCAAGCTTCTGCACTTCTTTTTTCTCCAGAACTTTCACTGAAAGGTTTTTTCGGATCAGAGATAATGCAATATTTGCAAGATGCGTTGGGGTCATATCATTGGATGGGGTGTTTATTAAATCCCTCGCAAAACACACCGAAGAGGCTATTGTCTTAGTCCAATGAAGATCATCCTTAAGTCCTTTTGAAACTTCCGAAAGTACCAAGATAGCATCAATCGCCTTTTTATCCTTTTCCCCAATATACTTTTTAAAGGTATAAAGTCCCAGCAATGACCCTTCGATGAAACAAGCTGGTGATATCTTAAGAGATGATATAATGCCGGTGGAGAGTGCAATACTGCTCATTCCCATATCACGCAGATACACTGCTGCCTTTCCACCAGCCTGTCTTACCTTTTCGGTTGAAATCTCATCTTTTTTACCAAGACCGACAAGCAGAATTCTTTCAGGTTTAATATTTTCAGGAGCAGGAATTAAAAGGACTTCATTCTGTTTACCATGGAATTCTTTTGAAAATGATTTTTTGATAAGTTTTAATGTAGTTGAATCAAGGCCAGTATAAAGCCCTGAATCCCCTTCTGTAAATGGCAGGATCAGGGCATCACAGACACAGTCTACTTCCCTGATATTTTTTATATAAATATTCATATATTCAATAGTATTTTTTCTAAAGGGTTATTTAATTTTAACTGATTTTCAAAATAAATATCCACTGAATCAACCCGGGCTGAAGATAACTCTTAGCTTGCTACAGAGAATATCCAGTTAAAAAAGAAATGAAAGCTAAAAACTAACCCGAGGAAATGTTTTAAACCCCAAGCACTTTCCTGGGCGGTTATCAATCAAAGATTCGATCTGAGCTATTTGCCTGTATGAGATCTTACTGAAATCTGTTCACTTTGGCAAATACCATCGAACTAAGGGGAAGAGTTACGTTGCAACTTCATTATTGAACTGGTGAAATTAAAAAGAAAAAAATAGAAGAACATATGGTAAAATAATATCGAAGCTAAGAAATATTTAAAAGAATGCGGCAATGAATTTTCAATATTCTTTTCAGCTTATTGCAAAAATAAGAAACTATCACTTCTGATAATAAGTCTCACTTGAGGCTCTTGCAAAAGTCTCAAATGGGCACCCTCCCCAACCCCTCCCATCAAGGGAGGGGCTTATTTATCAACCCTCTCCCCTAGTGGGAGAGGGCAAGGGTGAGGGGGTAATGGACTTTTGCAAGAGTCTCACTTTATTAACAATTTTGGGAGTGGGAATAATTGGATACGCCGCTGACCTTTCTGATACTGATGATACTCCTGTTATTGCCTTACAATCTGTGAATATTATAGATAATAAAGATGAAGTAACGTTTCTGAAATTAATTGACGAATCAATTAGTTTTCCTTTAAAATAAATAAACTTTCTCTTCTAACCAGGGCGCCCCCCCATATAGTTCCAATAAGTCGGTCTAATTTTATAAAAACAAATTAGGTTACCTGATATTTCGATTAATTTTGCAAGGGAATCTAATAAATAATGCATGTAAATAGCTACTATGCAGGGAGGTAAATTATGAACAAAGCTGTACTTGAGGCACCGTCACCAGAGGTATGTGCAAGTACTATTTTTGAAATCAGTGGCATAAAATTTGATCCTGACATCGCCGTTAACCTCTGGCCAAAAATATTGCAACATAAATGGCTCATGTCTGAAAAACTCAGCCGCGATGTGGGATTGCGAACTGCTTGCATAGACTTTCTCGAAAACACGGATCAAGCCCTTAAGGAATACATGGACTATAAACGGAAAGATATCTTAACTGAGATGGGGGCTCAGACCATTAACAGAGAAATGTGGGATACTATATCGGATTCTCAGCCTCCAAAGCAGCTGGTTCAACGGAGAATTATCCTTCCGCTGACAGAAGAGAGCCTTTCTAAAAAGCATGGCGTAATTCCTCCGAAGACCATCATTTTCTTTGGGCCGCCAGGCACAGGAAAGACTCATTTTGTAAAGGCAATAGCAGGTGTCATGTCATGGTGGTATATTGAGATTTTGCCAAGCATGCTTATGGTGGATGGTGTGGAGAAGATTGGCGCTAATTTACACAATATAATGGAAAAGGCAAGAAACCTGGAAGAAGCGGTTATCTTTATTGACGAGTTTGAAGAGATCGCAGCCAGTCGAGATATAGCAACCCGGGTTGACAAGTCCATTACCAACGAATTTCTTAAACAGGTTCCATTGCTCAAAAATCAGGGAACCAAGGTGTTGCTCGTATGTGCCACCAACTATATACGACAGTTGGATGCCGCACTGCTTCGCCCGGGAAGATTTGATTGCATTATTCCGGTTGGTGGTTTGGACGAAGATGGAAGAAGAACTATCCTCGAACACTACCTATCCAGGCTCAATACGGCAAAAATCGATCTGAATCTAATTGTGAAGATGACATCCCGATTTACGCCTGCGGATATTGAATATCTCTTTCAACAGGTAGCTCAATTCGCTTTTGAACAGGAATATGCCGGCAAACAAGATTATAAGGTAACCACAGACACCTTTATTCAAATTTTACCGAAAATTCGTCCATCTCTGACCGATGAAATTATTGAAGAGTTTCAAAAAGACAGCATCACCTATTCTCGAATCTAAGGAAATGGAACTCATTAAAAGAGGACAATAAGGTTTACCTTAAAGTCGATTTACCAGTATATGGGTATTCAATTATGGTTATGTCATTATCATTTAAAACTTATTGAAAATAATAAAAAATCTTATCCATTTAAAAACTTTCGATTTTGTTGGTCATTCCTGCAAAAGCAGTAATCCAGATCATTGTATTTTCTGGATTCCCGTTTTCACGGGAATGACAAGTCAAAAAGTTTCCAATGACTTTGACGTTACCGTGGTATTCAATTGACTCCACCTACCGCTATGGGTTGTGGTTGCTCGTTTGCCGAACTTTCCAGCCGTCACAGAGGCATGATAACGACAAGCCTCACAGACCAGCCGCTGACGGCGCGTCAGCCAAGCCGTTCGGCTTCCACATCGCGAACAAATGAAGCCCTCCAGCCAACGCAACTGGACCAAATACTCTCGACATGCCTCGTCTGTGGCAAATCGCGATTCGAACTCCAACAAGTTTCGTGGATAATCCTCCCTCATACAGTCTTACACTACATGTTGTAGCAGGTGGAGTC
>JBGOWS010000010.1:0-19821 GCA_041478735.1 Thermodesulfovibrionia bacterium
CTTGATAATATTATGTTTTATTTCAACATTTCAAAAATAGTGACCAAAAGACTAATAAAATTATAACTCATTGATATTATTAGACTTTATCTTTTTTCGTCACTAAAACTGCGGAAGTTGGGCTAACGACCCCGTATCAAGTACGGGGCAGGCTCTGCGGGAATGACGAATTATGTGGTATTACTTATGAACTTCTTAATAACTCCAAATCATTTTGGACCAGGAGTTTCCTGAAAACCCTTTAAGCCAATCCACCTTCTTAAAGTAATTCAGGCAATACCAGCATGGGAAATAATCTGAATCGTTAAAGTTTCCCCTATCATCATCATGGTATTCAAGCTTATCCTGGCAGAACTTCCTGTTAGACTCAACAAAATGCTCATAAGCCTCAGAAAAACTCATCTTATCTAAATTGCCTATTAAGTCTTTATTCCCCAAACCATCTCCATGCCCTGATAGGCAACAGCACATTGTGACATTACCGCGCCAGTCGATGTTTAATTCCTTCAACTGGAGGGGGGCGCAGGGAAAGAGATCAGTGGTATAGTTTCCAGGTGCCACAAAAATAGACATTTGAAAATCTTTCTGGAGCTGCCAGATAGTTGCCTCTACATGCCTTCGGTCAGTAGGGGAGATATCCAGATTGTGCCTTGCCGTTGAAGGAGTAGGCATGAGATGGCCAAATCTCAGTCCCTGGCTTCCCAGTTTGGTTGCAAACCCTGCCATCTCCTCTAATTCATGACGGTTATGAGATGTAAGTACGTAGTTGAAGGTGAAGGGGATATTTTTTGCCATACAGATACTTATAGCCCTCATCACCCTTCTGTATGAACCCTTTCCCCGAAGCCTGTCATGTATCTCCTCCCTGGCGCTATCCAGACTGAAGGTAATCCCTGCGAGCCTACTACGATAAGGGAGTAACCTTTCATAAATATTGGTAAAATTCCAACCATTAGATACATAGCCAAAGTAATATCCAGCCTCCCATACCATTTTAAGGATATCCATAAATTCTGGATGCAATGTTGGCTCCCCTCCAGTGAAGGCGAGATGGTCGAAACCTTGGTCCCTTGCATTCTTGAGAACCTTTTCTATAATCCCTATCTTCGGGTGTCCTTTAGCACCATGCCTTCCATTAGAGCAGTGAAGGCATCTCAGGTTACAGTGATTGGTTAGCTCTATAGATATACTCGCCATTTGTATTTACCCTATTCCTGATAGGATTTCGGAGATATCTTCGGGCCTTTCATACATATCCTGTCCTAAAAGGAGTTGATAACTGTATGTCTGGTATATAAGCCTTTTTAGTATTTCAATCTGTTTGACTGCTATCTTCTTGTCCACCATAATTCCAGCACTATTTGCAATTAGCATAATTAAAGCCCCTACCTTCTCAATCGGTATTAGTTTACTCTTATCACGAGGCACTATCTCTGGAAATATCAACACCTTTGGAAAGCAGCTATATGTAAACCTGCCAGGGTATATCGAATCAATATCCAGAAAACTCTTTTGACCATTCAAAGATGGTCCTTCAGGCTTATTAAGCTCCAGGTAGCGATTGGCTAAGTTCGGATCAAATGAAAGTCCTTTTGGGAATGCCTATCCTCAATTCCATCCAAGCTATTTCTAAGCAGAATAACATCATCAGATAGATAACTCCACCCCTGTCTTATCAAGCTAAGTGATGAAGTTGATTTGCCACTTCCAGAGCCTCCCACAAAGAGAATACCAGACTCTTTCACTAAACCATTTGCATGTAGTGCATATATACCGTGCTGGCGTAGGAGCCATAAAAGGGAAAGCATGAGAAACTCTTGCTGAGATTTTATGGGTTTTCTCCAGAAAGTCGGACTTATAGATACAACTCCCATGCTATTTACAAGGTCCAGTTGGGAGACAGAATCTTCCTTTATCAAATAACAGAAATCTCCATCTTTTAAAACACGTAGTGAAGAAGATGTAGAGAGTTCATGGGCCGTCTCAGGAATTTTAATAGATGTGTTATTGTTTTTGAACTTCAAGGTTATATTATGATAGTGAGGGGTCGAATCATTCCTTGTCATAAAGAAGTGATTGTTAATTGCACCAATTACCTTTTTACCCAGCAGTTCATCATCACACTTAACCTGCAAATTTACTTTTGAAATCGAATAGGAACGCATGAAAGTCATATATAAAGATTACCTCTTATGAGCCTCTTGCAAAAATATGAAAACAACCAATTCTGTCATTCTGAGCCCTTCGCTCTCTGTCATTCTGAGCGTAGCGAGGAATCTCATCCTCTCATCTCAGGATAGACTCCGCGAGGAATCTCATACAATCAATGAGTTACGAGACCCTTCACAGAGCCTGTCCTGAGCGAGATTCTTCAGTCGCTATCGCTCCTTCAGAATGACAGTAAGCGAGGGATTCAGGGTGACACTTATAGGACTTTTGCAAGACCCTCTCTTATATAAAAGAATTAATACATTTTAAATCATGAGAATGTTATTACCTCTTACAATACGATTACCTAACAAAGCCTAATTTCCATAGCCCTCCAAAAAATTTTTGGAGGGCTAAACTTAGTGTTATTGAAGATAAAGAGGACTGAATGGAACAACAAAAGTAACATCAGTCAAATACCCGTGCTTTGAAAGCTTCGGCTCAATGAACTGCAGTTTCGGCTCCTCAAAGGGTCTCTTCTCCACCTTCTCTTGTTCCTCTTTCTCCAATGCCTTTTTGATATCCATCATTATTTTACATCTCCTTTCTTTTATAAAATTTGGCGACCTCGTGTCGAGTAAAAAATCGAAAAATGCACATTTTGTCATTCTGAGTGAAACGAAGAATCTCATTCAATGAGTTATGAGACCCCACCCGTATAACCATCTCCTGCTCTCTTTTTTACTTACATATCAATTGCCCCCCTTCTATTAATTGATTCATATGTCTCTCCTATGCTATTTTTAAGACAAAGAAGTTAAAAAAAGCAATTGGAGGTAAAAATGCAAAGTATTACCGAAACCGTAAAACCTAAATATCTGGTTGATGAAAAAGGCAATAAGAAAGCTGTTGTCCTCAACATCAAGGAATATAAAAGCATCATGGAATTGATTGAAGACCTTGAAGATGCCAACGACCTTCTCAGAGCAGAGAGGGAAGCGACCTCTTTCATCCCGTACGACAAGTTTCGCAAGACATGGCTTAAAAATTGACCTACAAGATTATAATAGAAAGCAAGGCAGAAAAAGAGGCGGAAAAGATTCCAACAGAATATCGGCCTGCCATTGATAAAACAATTCTTTCCCTTGCTTCCAATCCAAGACCACACGGTTCTAAAAAACTCACAGAAAAAGAAGGCTATCGCATTCGTGTTGGTAACTATCGCATTCTTTATACGATAGACGATAAGGTAAAGGCCGTCGTTATCTACAGGATAAAAATCAAAGGGAAATCTACTTACAAATAGCATAAGGACTTAGTCTCCTTAAAAATAGAGATAAAAACTTTTTGGTTTTAGAATAATCTAATTCCCTACTCTACTCTATAAAAGCCACTTAACGAGAAAAGGGGTCAGCCCTTGACCGAGGACAAACTCATTTCTATTTTTGCAACCTCTTTCCTTAATGCATTGTTTCCATCCAATTGCTTTGAGAATCTCTGATATACTCTGGCCACGCCTATTCTGGATCATAGACCTTGAAAGAAGCCATATAAACAAGTCCATCTCTTTGATAATCAAAAATAATCTAAGAACCCTCGACAGCCTCCAGCTTTCTGTATTTTTAGACCTTTCATCCCTTAACCCAACAATGGTTGCCTCTGATGAGGCATTATTTAATGCCACCCTCAAAGAGGGCTTTTCTGCTATAAAACCCTGATAACAGTTATCCATTCACCTTTCCCTCCATCTACATGAAAAAGTTGTCCTCTGTCAAGGGCTGACCCCTCTCTTTTGACCCGGAATCCTGAAACACCAGTTAAACCAACATCTGCAGTGACATTAGTAAAATATGGCGTTGGCACTAACTGAGCATCAGCTATGAATGTTGAGATAAATATTAAAGTTACAAATAAACTGACAATTAATTGAGCAGTTGAGAAATACTTCTTCATTTTTCCCTCCTATCGAATTTTATTAAACTTTACCCTTAATGTAAAAAATCTGGAAATCCCAATACATCCACAAAGAATCTAAACGGCTTTTTATCTTTTAAACAGATAACAAATGGAACATCAACGGATTCCTGTGGGCTAAGTACTCCATCTGAATAACCATTCTTCTTCGGAACTGTCAGTGTTGAACCAACTCCTCCTGGACCTCCATCTGCATTCTGAAGTAAATTGCCATTTGTTAAGGTTACTACTTTAACCTCAAGGTCAGAAAGAGGTGGACTACTGTTTTTGTTCTTAAGCCTCGCATCGAAGCTGAATTTCCCAACATACTCTGCAGGCACTTCATCAACTAAGCAACCAGAAGTGTCAGCAGTAGTTCTATAAGTTGATATTATTGGGCTAAAAGTAACATAGTTATTAAGAACCTCAGGCTTTGGCACAGTGATTCCACTCGGGTCGGATATAACACCATTACGAAGACCATCTCCATCCCCATTTCCCCCATCGGTAAGAGATATTCTGATTGTTCTATTATCGATTTGAGTATATGGATAGGATACCCAGTTCCCACTATTGCTATAATACTTTATATACTCAAACCCAGTTTGAAGATCTGCGGGGAAAGTAAGGGTAACACCAACTTGATCTCCGGGATTAATTCCTACAATATCCATTCTGACGAGACCAAAGGGGAATTCTTTATCTGGTAGTAGCTTGATTGAGGGAGGGATCCATATCCGCTGTGGTGTCTATCTCGCCGAAGTATGAAGCCGGCTCATCTTCCAGGGTAACTGTTACAGGGCCCCTTCCAGTCGCGGTGGCAATGTTAGCGGTCCTGCCTCCCGACTGAGGCGGTTCATCAATAGGCACCTTGTTTCCGTTTCTATCTACAGCATACACATAGAGCGCTAAATCGTTATCAGGATAAACATCCACGACTGCATAGTGGTATGGTTCGTTTGTATGTATTTCCCAAGGGGGAAATAATGTTGTTAAATATTTCACAATGTTTTTCATATAATCATTCTCAGCATCTACGTACCATGGAGCCCCTGATGAGCCTGTTTTTACCTCATAAAAGTCGCCAGTAAAATTCACATCAAGTATTTGATATGTTGCCAAAATAACAATAGCGTTATTTCGTTGCCATCCATTTCTGTTAACTATTTCCTGGATTATTGTGGAAAGATCTGGAGTGCGTTGATTTTCACCTCTTTCACCTTCACTTCCCCATCCAGGGATGCCCCAATTTTTATAATTCGTTGTTCTTGGCCTATTCGTAAGATTATAAAGGACACTGCTAAATTGCTGTGCATTATCAGCAGATTCACCATAAAATCTGATTTCTACTGGATAACTACTTACTTCGTCTGTGGTGAATTGAATATAAGCTTTCTTTATTGTTGCATTTTTAGGGATGTCAATATTAATCCATCGCATGCCTACGAAGCTTTGTAATCCGTTATCATACATAAATTCGAGGTCGCTGCTATTAAGATACACGGTGCCATCACTAGATTCTTCTGCATCATCATTACTACTTTGCACCCTTCTATCTAAAGTCGTATCTACAGTGCCGTCCTGCCATTCGATGTGGAGAAGCGGCGCTTTATTTAAGTCTCCATGACCATTTGCACCATCGTATGACTCAGCTGTTCTTGGCCCTATGCCTTTATTGATGCGGTTATTAGCAAAGTTGTTAGTGATAGGCCTTCTTGTGTATTGGTGTTCATGACCTGAAAAGAGCATTGTTGCATTATTTCCACCTATGAGTTGAATGTACATGTTTCTCTGATAAGGTTTTTGATCCATTGCAGACGGAGGCCTCCCATGAGCGCCTGATCCATAAGCAGCTTCGTGGTGGAAAAAGAAATTGTGAGTCATATTGTTGCCTACAAGATTTCGCTCCACCCATTCTCTCTGACACCGTCCGATTTCATGACCCACCGATCCTGTAGATTGATAGGGATCATAATCATTGTTCAATACAAAGAAGCGCGCATACTTATAATCGCAGTAGTAAACGGTATCTCCGTAATTAGCCGATTGACATTCGTTTGGGAGACCTGCTGTGCTGAATCTTTGGCAAGATAATACTCCGTTAAAAGGATCAAATACATCGTCAAATGCTGACCACTTCGCCATTGAAGCATCACCTGGATTTTCCCATCCACATGTACCAATTCCACAATTACTATCCTGACTACACCCTTTATTTCGATCATTTGTACATGTTTTTGAGATCTGCTCGTGACCCCCAAAAGTTGGGTAACCCGATAAATCTGTCAAGTCGCTATCACCTGCATAAGATAGATTTACGCTCCAAGCGGAAGAGGTGTTCGGTCCGTCTTCAAAAGCGCGCACATCCCCTGAAGAAAGCACTATGCCACCACCTATTCCCCAAAGCTGGGAATTGTTCGTGTATGTTCCTATCCCTTTTCCGCTACTGGAAACCCAGGGCGATGACCCCTGTCCTATGAGAAGACGATCCAATAAAACGTATGGATTATCTTGATACGCGATTTCAAGTGCCAGTGACGATGTCGCAAAAAAGCAAAAGAGAATGCTGGTAATGACTGTGAAAACTGTAACAGCCTTCATAGACTCCTCCTGGTATAATCCTCACAAAGTACACATTAATGCGAGCGAATTTTTCACATTGTTGGTCGACGCAGCCAATGAATAAAACCGCGCCGCCCACGTTTGTGGCTTTTTAGCCTTGCGCCGGTCAAGCGAGAGCTGACAGACGCCTCCATTGCTCACTGTACGATCCCAAACAAATCGACCCAGAACGCAAACGGATTCTTGCTTGATAGACCGATCTGAAATTGCACAACAAAGGCTTCCGCGGGCTGCAGAAGTCCATCAGCCAAATCCCCCGCCCAGGGTACTGTCAATTTCGCCCCGACCTTACCAGGCCCCCCTTCGGCATTGCACAGCACATTGCCTCCGCTTAGTGTGGTCACCTCATAATAGAGCCAGGACAGAGTGTCCTGAGATATGTTGGTAAAGGTAGCCGTGATAGTGTACGTGCCAGCCTTAGCTTCCGGCGCACACGACGTCGCAACATAATTCGTCTTGACATCTTTAGGAGTGTATTTAGGAAACTTATTATTGACAACTTCGGGTGTTTTGACTTCCAGATCCCCAGCAACAGCTGACGGAGCAGTGAATGCAGTAGCCGTGAGGAGACTTGGTTCAATCACTTTAGGATCATCAAAAGTACCATTGCCCCGACCACGGAAGAACAAGAGCTCTGCAGTCTCAGGGTTACCGGTGACCGGACCGAACTTCCTTCGAGCTGAAATAATGTCTAAGATGCCATCATGGCCCGCATCATATGCTTGAAACATGCCGCCGCCGGGCTGATCGGAACCGCCTTCAATGTCCTTGCGAGTATCGAATGCTTCGATCCCTTTTTGTGCGAACGTCCCATCCCCACGGCCCAAAAACAGAAATGCCGCGCCGGGATCCCCGTCGTCATCCTGCCCAACAATCGCGTCCACCTTTCCATCATTGTTGAAGTCTCCAAGGGTCATATGGGTAGCTAGCTGATTGGCGGTCGTAAAAACGTGAACCGGGGCATGGAAGAAGAAGCGAACAGGAGTCTGCTGTGCGTCTCGAGCTCCCCGCAGAAGATAAACCTTGGAACTTACTGCGCCACCCTGTGATTGTTCGCTGGTCAGCATATCCACATATCCGTCCCCATCTACATCAGCCAAGTTACTGCTCTTGCCGAGAGTCCAGCCGGTAAAGATATTACTGAAGTCAAATGCGTTTGGGTATAGACGACCTTTGCAGTTTAAGTCATCCCCCCAGTTAGGATCCGCCAGGCAGAGGTTCCCTTTAGCGATCCAATACCCTTTAGACCCATCCTTCAGGGTAAATGTAACGTTCTTATTCTCTATAAGAAATGGAATGCGACTAAGACTTCCTTGAATTAATGGGCGATGAACACCAAAGGTCAGGCCAAGGCCGTAGTCAGGATCAGCTTTCGGATCAGCGTCAAGTGTTTTCACAAATGTCTGTTTGAACGAGTTGCGCCTCAGTGTGCGTTTAAACGCATAAAGTTTGGGCGGACTTTCACTGGTCGCGGCGACAAAATTATTGTTGTCAATGATCGCAAACTCTACGTAATTAACTCCCAAGTCCTCCCCAACAGAAACAGGCGGGTAAAATGTACCATCACCACGACTTAAACGGACATCAATACAATGTTGGTTGTTCGCTGTTAGAACAAACTCAGGGCAGAGAGGAAGGTACATTTCGACGGCGTCGAGCGCTTTCTTCGCCTCATCACAGTCGGCATAGGTTATTCCTGCAATTCCCACGATATCCTGACAGGACTGTTTTAGGGCGTTATAGTTATCGAGGAAGTTTGTGGCCTAGCTCAAATACGTAGTCATTGAGCGATAGTGGATCTTCGCGGCCTTATCGAGACCAATGCCTGATATGGTATAACCGTTGTAGATTCCCCCATCTGACATCAGTGCATAGGTATGAGTGAGGATTGTGAAGTTGAAATAATTAGTATCATCATTTCCACAGCCGGTTTCGGGATCGCTTACTTTCCCAGGAAAACTCGCCTTGGATTGCCAAACGTCGGTAGGGTTCATCATATCGAAACCAGGCGTGCCCATGATGTCCTCGGCCCCTTTCCACCTCATCTCAGGGCTGTCGTTGCCACGACTGTTGGTCAGGTCAATTGTTTCACCGAATATCCAGCAGTACCCCTCGCTAATGGGAACTGTCTCACCAACATAACTGACACCTTCAAATCCTAAGATTGAATGGGTTATTTCATGGCCAACAATGTCGTCAACTATCGAACCCTCACAATACCACGCTGTTCCGCCTCCCCCGTGTGCATTAGCTTCGCTGCAAAACTGGGGATTTGCATATCGGACAACAGATATTAAGGGGCTTCCCTTGTTGTCCCAGCTGTCTCTCCCGTGATGATTGAGGAAATAGTAATACGTGTCCCCCGAGTAGTCATAAGCCAAATCTACCTCACGGTCTCCTGTTGCCGCTTGACCTTCGCTACGAGCCAATGTCCCTGTCGTTTGGTTGAGGTAAATGGAACGCGTGAGGGCATCAGCTATTTTGCTGAAATGGTGCAGGATATCGCCCGTCTGCGCATCGACCCAGATGAGTTCTTGGAGTGGGAGATCAGGTTTGGTCGCCTCGATGAACCAGGCGAGTTGTGTCGGGGTGCGAGTTCTATTGAAGATACCTATGTTGAAGATTTCCAAACTAGGGGTGGAAAGGGCGGCGTCGGTGATGCCAAACTTTTCTACTATCAAATTCTGGGCAGAGTGCGTAGCGCCTGCGGGCGTAAGACTCGGGATAGTATCGACGAGATCTTTTTGGAGGAGAGTATTCGCTTGCACTGTAATCACACTTGTTCCTCGTAGGTGAACTGTCAACTCTGCAGCTCTGACCGGCACACCGTTATGACTTTGCTGAAAACGAACATGGTGCATACCAACCTCGTCAGGTCCTCGTAGCCGGTTTAGCTGTAGCTGGGAGTTATCACTAATGCCAAAAGCTGCACCGTAGGAAGCGAAGAATGCCAGACATATCTTTTCAGGCGAGTCGCCATCCGGTCCAGGAACTGGAATTGGGTGTCCGACTTTGGTGGCAACAAAGGTCGCCAAGCCGGTGATGGGCGAAAACGTCGCCTCGACAGGTGCGCCAGATGCGAGTTCCATTGCATACACAGCCGCCTCAACCGATTTAGTAGCAGTTTGTGCGTGAGGCACTAAAGGGAACGCAAACAGCATAGCAAGAACGAAAAGCGAAGGAACAGTCCAATAGGCTAATCTTTGCGATCTAATCATGTCTACCCACTTTTCTTTCATTAATAGGTCTTTCTCATCTACCTATGGTATCAATTGTAGCGGCGCAGGGTCAGGATTAACTCTCTTCACAGGTTATTAATAAGAGCCTTCTGACTACGTTCAATCCTCGCTGCTACCCATCTCCCATTTTCACGTTACACAAGCTCATTCTTACGGCTTAAATTCGAACTTAAACGGTTCCGGGCGCGGCTCGTTTCTGTCCGAGATCTTACCGGAATCCTGCTGTAAAGTTTTCCCAGTTTCAACACCTCCTGCAGGTTTCGACGCGCTCCCCACGGTCCTTACGCTTGCTGATTGAGCGGCCATCATAGGGGCGCCCTCCCCTTCCCCTTTCGGGATAAGCGTCACTTTGATGATTTTGTTATGTCCGTCTTCGGAAGCCGTAAGATATACATAATCGACCCGTAATCTTGCCAACGCCTCATCGAACGTAAGATCTTGAAATTCCAGACTCACCTTTTCCGTGGCTGGGATGTCCCCGGCAACCTCAATTTCCATCTGGCGGCCGATCTCTTTCACGATCTCCAACACCGGCGCTTCCTTTGCCTTTAGAGAGATAAGGTTCTCTTCTATAAAGTAAACATCGGAGATTGCATCGGCATTAGTAGACCTTTTTCTTTTTGCTACTCTTCCTTGCCCTTTTTGATTATTTCCACCCATTCAGATCTGGAAAGTAGATCAAGGTCTCGCTGTGTTTGACAAAATCATTACTCTTTAGATAGTTTATATCGAATGGCCAGCTTACCTGAGCAGACTTCAAAAATTTTAAACAGGTCTGATAATTAAGTTAAGGTAAAAGCATGGAGATAATACGGGTGTCAAAAATAATGAGGGATACATCCAGGGGGCATATTTTACATGGAAGGACGATAGGTTTTGTGCCGACAATGGGGGCCCTCCATGGGGGTCATCTGAGCCTGGTCAAGAGGGCTAAACAAGAGAATGATATAACAGTGGTGAGCATATTTGTTAATCCAATACAGTTCGGACCATCAGAGGATTTTAATAAGTATCCGAGGGATATCGATGGTGACACGGAAAAGCTTCGAATAGGAGGGGTGGATATAATCTTTATGCCGGAGATATCTTCGATGTATACCAGGGGTTTTTCAACCTATGTAGAGGTTGAGAAGATCTCAGAAAGACTCTGTGGTGCATTCAGACCAGGCCATTTCAGGGGTGTGGCAACAGTTGTAACAAAACTCCTGAATATTGTAAACCCAACAAGGGCCTACTTTGGACAGAAGGATTTTCAGCAGACTATAATTGTAAAGCAACTTGTAAAAGACCTCGACATCGGTGTGGATATTGTAGTATGTCCGACTATAAGGGAACGGGATGGTCTTGCAAAGAGTTCAAGAAATGTATACCTCGATAAAAAACAGAGGGAAGCATCAACAGTCATCTATAAGTGCCTTGCAGAGGCTTCGGGTTTAATAAAATCTGGTATAATAAATACAGGTCATATTAAAGGAGTAATGCATGATATTCTCCTGAAAGAACCTGCAGTGTCAGATATTGATTATGCAGGAGTATATGACCCTGCTACTCTTGATGAACTTTCTGAGATAAAAGGGGATGCATTGCTTGCGGTAGCAGTGAAAATCGGGGATACAAGGCTCATAGATAACATGCTGGTAAACGCAGCGAAAGGCAGGTGAACTGAATGCTCCAAAGAATTCATATACAGATACTTGATAACCCGATGGAGGGCATCCTATTTGATGATGCGACCGAGGTAGCGGGAACGAATAAGGTGCTCGCAGATGAACTTACCAGGGATATGAATTATTTCTATCCTTCTGTTGTATTTGTTGAGTATATAGACCTGTTTATGGATGGAGAAGAAGAGTTTGATGATATAAGGGAGCTTTTAAGGCTGGGTGCAGTAAATCCACCGATTGTTTTAATAAATGGTATGCTAAAGATACACGGTGGCATACCTGCTTCAGTAATAAAAAGAGAAGTTGAAAAACTGCTATCTTCGGGCCTGCTGCATTAGTAAGGTGCTGCCTATTTCTTTTTGCTTAATAGATCTGCAACAGTAGGAAACTGAGTTATATCAGTATGCGGAAGGAAAAGGGCGGACATGTATTCTTCCATAAACCTTTTTGATACGGAGAGTTCAACATTCGTCATTTTGTTTGCTATCTCTTCTGCTTCTTTTCTCATGTTGTCTGAGAGGAGACATAGATAAGCACCTGCAATTGATGTATTGCCGAGGAATCTGAATTTTTCTTTCGGCAGATCAGGCAACATACCGATGATAATTGCCTTATCGACATTCAGATAATTCCCAAACCCACCGGCGATATATACACGCTCTATATCATTGAGCGTAAAACCTACCTTTTTCAAAAGTAAAGAAATCCCCGCATAGATTGCTGCCTTTGCCCTCAAGATATTTTCTATGTCAACCTCTGTAAGGGCAATGTTACGTCGGTTATCTTTGTAAAACAGGAACTCATAACCTTCGAACCCCTCTCTGATCCTGTCTGTCTTAAGCTCCTTAACAAACTTTCCCTTTTGATCTATAACACCTGTAAGGAACATCTCTGTTATCGCATCTATCATGCCAGAGCCGCATATCCCTATCGGCTTTCCATTGCCAATAACGCCGAGAGTCGGTTCAAATGTATGCGGGTTGATCTTTATTAACTCCACGGCCCCTCTTGTTGCCCTCATGCCATGTTTTATCCCGCTTCCTTCAAAACATGGACCTGCAGAACATGCAGCAGTCACAAGCCATTCATTGTTACCAATCACAATCTCTCCATTAGTGCCTATATCCATAAATAGCGCTATTTCACTGTTTTTGTGCATTTTTGAGGCAAGAACACCTGCAACAATATCTCCTCCAATATAACTTGCAACACATGGGGCCGTATATACAGGGGACTGCGCATTGATATTTAGTTTAGCTGTGCCAGACCTCCATAAAGGAAAGGCATTCAGTGTGGGAGTGTAGGGTTCTTCTCTGATATAAGCGGGATTTAACCCCCAGAAGAGATGCATCATGGTCGTGTTCCCGGAAATAACAGCAGACTCAATATCTTCAATACTTATATTATGCTTTTCAACCAGGGGTGTTAAAAGGTTATTGATATCGCCAACAACTACCTCTTTCAGCTCATCGAGCCCTCCGCTCTCTACTGCATGAATTATCCTCGTAATAACATCATCTCCAAATCTTATCTGTGAATTATAGGTTGAACCCACGTCAATAAGGCGTCCATCCATAAGATCAACGAGATATACAACCACGGTTGTTGTTCCGATATCGACAGCTATCCCGTACCTGTTCTTACTTCCCTGATGCGATATAAAAATAGCTTCCGGGCCATCAGTGTATGCAAGATTTATCTTCCAGTCTGCGTCTCTGAGTGGACCAGCTAAAGATGATAAGAATCCATGAGAAAATCTCATGCCCTTCAACCCCTTCTCCTCAATCTCATTTTTTAACCGTTCAAGATCACTGATGTTGTTTTGTATCGAGGGAGGCGGAATATCCAGAGGAATCCATTTTACGAGTGGAGAGATTTTAGTAACTAAAGATTGAAGCAGTTCAGTAATGTCTTTTGCTCTCGATATCTCTATCGCATCTCCCACAACAAGTCTTGATTCTTTTGGAATATCAATAAGGATGTCTTCCCCTGGAAAAGTCTGGCATGCAAGTGTAAGCCCTGAAGCTATCTCACGCGGTTCGAGTTTACCTGTAGATTCAATCCTGCTTTTTCCTTCAAGGAGCTTGATGCGGCATTTACCGCATATGCCTTTTCCACCGCAAGAGGCAACAAGATATACGCCCTGTCTTTTTAATGCCTGTAGTAGACTTTCTCCTTTTGAGATGCCGAGTGTTTCCCCTGTGGTTAATTTAATATTCATCTTTATCCTTATCAGATACCTATTGGTATATTTACCATGATATTAAAATGGATATTAAAACAAAAGGCAATGTAAAGTCACAACATTCTTGATTGCCCCTTATTCTACCATAATAGGAATTCACTTACTGCAAAGTAAAATCTTTCAATTTTGGCGCTAAGATATTATTGACATCATTTCTGGTAGATGATATAAATAATTGCACTGAAGAAGGGTGGAAATGTCAGATTCAGGAAGAAGCCGTAATCGAAATATAAAGAGAGAAAAGAAGATACGTTTAATGCCTTGAAATAAACGATTTTGTTGTGGAAATATATAAGAAGTATCTTTAAAAGACGCTTGGCAACTTAGATAACTCTTTCCTGAACGTAAGACGTATATCTTGAAGTTTTTCTTTTCAGCTAATTCCAGGTGAAGGGAGTTTTTGGCAACAAAAAATATTTGAGCTGCACCTGATTTGTTTTTTTATGAGTAACATCTCCACGGCTTTTACGAAAAAGAACATCTTTATAACAGGATTTCCAGGTGTTGGAAAGACTACCCTTATTGAAAAACTTTCTGAGGAATTAAAAGGTTTTCATCCTGTTGGTTTTTACACAGCAGAGATTAGAGAAAAACGCGTCAGAAAAGGGTTTGAGCTGATAAGCCTTAATAAAAGAAGAGGACTTCTTTCTCATGTTGACATAAAAAGCCCTTACAGGGTGGGTAAATACAAAGTTGCTATAGAGAGCTTTGAAGATTTTCTTGACTCTATTGAATTTTCAGACCCTGCAACACGCCTAATTATTATTGATGAAATTGGGAAGATGGAGTGCCTATCTGTTAAATTCAAAAAACTCATAAGAGATATTCTGGATTCCGAGAAATTGCTTGTTGCAACCATTGCCCTTAAAGGTGACGGAATAATCGGAGAGATAAAGAAGAGGGATGGTATAAAGCTTTTTGAGATCACCCAAGGTAACAGAGATTCTCTGTTGTTAGAAATTCTGAAAGAGGCAAAGATGTTACTTTCAACCTAAATTACGCAAGATCATATAGAAACATTTATAGACCGTAGTTCTGAGTCCTGAAAACATTCGGGACGAAGAATCTCTAAAAACGAGACCATTCACTTCGTTCAGGGTGACGGTTCATAGGCCTCTATTAATCCCCTGACAATTCAGGTTTAAATTATTGGTGGAGCTGATCGGGATCGAACCGACGACCTCTTGAATGCCATTTATTTTCAGGCCCGTATTGGGTTTTATCCAATGTCAGACAATGCTTGATACTGCTTGAAGGAATCAACTATAAGGGATGGCATCACAGACGGTGTTATCCCTTTTTTTATCCTGCCAGGTATACAAAAACTGTACAATCCAACTCAGCTTTGAGTAGCGGATTAACTTAAACGATGGATAATCGGTAAGGTTATATATGCTTCAAGATTGCTTTTTTGAAAGGTTGGAAAATATTTTTATACGTGTCAGAGATGTTCTCTGTACTGAATGAATGCATTTTATATCTCGCATTCACGCTATAATCATAAAGTATTCTGTAGTCTTGATATAAAGGTTTAAGCTCCTTAATCTTATTTATAAAGTCAGCGCGGGTCAGATGGTTTTCAACTGATATTCCTTTTGAAGAAAGAAAAGCATCAACAAGATGAAGAGCGGAATAAAAAAGTCCAGTAAGAGCCCAATCTTGGTAAGAATCCTTTACATCGTCAAAAAACTTTTCGTTATATGAGGCTTTCGCTTTGTGCGCTTTCGAAGTGGGCATGCAGCTATCTGATAAAGTCAGTAAAGAAATTCACAGGTGCTTCTTCTTTAGAGTCAAAAATAACCGTGAAGTCAAAGATGAAATCGGGGAAGGCATCTCTTATTTTTTGTTCTACTTTATAAATCTGACGGAGCACTCTTTTATCATCAGTGTCGGTGAACGTCCAGAACGTTAGTAACGTGCCTTTCGGCAAATAAGCTATTTTACTGACTTCGGGTATTGCTCTTATTTCTTCCTTAAAACAAGAAATGATGTAGAGAATTTTCCTAAGGATGTCTTCCGAAATGACATTAACCGTCTTTGTCTCTGGATTTCTCATCATCTTAGCCCCCTCACTGTCATTGGGTGTACACGTTGCCTTCATCTTCCCTCCCTCTGTAAAACCTTTGTACTATTATCGTACAGGAAAGGATACATTTGTCAACAACATTTCTTGCTATGAGAAAGATTTATGCTAATGAAAGAATTTCTTCGATATTCCAGATATGATCCCGCGACACCGGCTTCCATTATAGAAAAGCCGCAAGCCGAGAAAAAACCCACGATAAATAGGGAAATGCCGTGCATCATTCCCGCTCTTATTTCAGCTTTAGATTGACGCAGCAGGCATCATGCACGGCACACGGCATTTATCCGTATCCGTTCCAGCTTACCATTGCCTGTTCATGCTGTTTGCATAATTGCCGCAATCATCACGCTAGGCAATCGTAAGCTTCCACTTCTTAACGACACTAAGGAAGGGTGCTATCAAGGAGTGCGCCAGCCCTCCCCAGCCAGCCCATCCGCCCCTCTGTCCCCCCCTCCCGCGCCTCCACCATTCGCAGTCTTCGTTAGATGAGAAAAATCAAAAAACAGTAAATAGAAAAATTCTGCTATATTATAATCCGGTAAGATAATTCAGAAATTATTGTAGAATTCTCTGGTATGTAATTACTGAAGGGGTTAAATGTCGAAACAAGAGCTTGGATACGGCACGGATAATTCTCATCCATTGGGGAAAATGCAAATTATCATTGATTATCTGATATAATATGCGCAACCTTGAGGTGTCACCGACATGGAACAAGAAAACGTTAAAGAAATAATTGGACGATGCATATTCGTTGCATTAGGCAGTTTTAATCCTGCCATCTTGCATCCTGAATGGCTCAGCAGGCATAAGATTTTGCCCGAAGAGGAAATAGTGGGTCTTTTTGCTGAACCTCTCAAGAAGGAAATTCCAGAGTTAGGCGCAGTTATTGAACTTGGTCAAAATTTGCTTGTTAGTCCTACCCAAACAACGCTCCATCTTAAATCATTCATCCTCAACGTCACACGAGAAAAATTTGAGATACATTGTGAGAAGCGGGATAGGTTCCCATTAATGATAGATTCAATCAAGAAGATTTTCTTGCTGTTGTCAGAAACCCCTATTAAAGCATACGGATTGAACTTTGACGAGCATATCAAGTTTGACAAGACCTTAAGTGAAATTGCGGCAAATTTTTTTACCGAAACTGATAACATAAAAAAAGTATTCGGGGATGATTTCTTAGTGGGTCATAAAATTATTACAAAAGTAGGTGAGGCTACATTAACATTTAATTTTGAACCATCCCCTGTAATGGATGACGGAGTTTTTTTTAAATTTAATTTTCATTATGATAATGATGCTCCCGATACAAAATTTATTGTCGATAAAATTAGCGTAAACCTTGAGCGAGCAATAACTTTTACTGAAAATCTTTTAACATCGTTTTGCGGGAATATGATAGAGAGAAAGGGAAAAATTAGGTAAAGATTATGTTAAGCAATACGTTGGCAAAAGAGTTTATTCATCACCATAAAACATTACCTAACAGTAATAGGGTGATAAGCTCACCTGCAAATCTAACTGATATCACGGCTTCACCTCAGACTACACCCATAACAGAAAAAATAATTCATTTCGAAAATATAGATCGGAATTCCAGAATTCAAGAAAGAGAAGTCGGATGGTGGATTGGTAAAGTCACTGCTATTCGTGAGGAAACGTTTGATGCAGTAATGGAAGATTTGTCTGGAAATGTTAATGTTGTTGAATTAGAAAAAGAATTGATTGATCCGCATGAGCAGGACTTATTATTTATTAACTCGAAATTCACGTATGCTATTTCTCGGATCGACAAGCCTGATGGTAGAGAATACAAGACTAAATTTTCTTTTAGCTCAAGGAGGAAATGGCTGAAGGAATATGAGATAGAAGCTAAGCGACTTGCTGATGAGTTTTTTCCTGACTCTCTGTTGCGTTTGTAAACACTATCGTGCATGGATACCGATAAAAGATGCGGTGATGAGATAATTAGAGTAGCCGTATTTGGTCCTGGTTATGGCGAATCGATTGTCATTAACATACCTCAAGTTGGATGGGGTGTTATTGATTCCTGCCTGAAGAAAGTTCATAACGAAAACATTAATCCTGCCTTAAGATATCTGAAACAGAATAACGCCTGCAGCATTGCTTTCTTAATACTCTCGCACCCACATAAAGACCATTACGAGGGGCTTGATCAAATAATTGATGAGTATGTGGGTCGTATTGATAGAATCTGTTACTATTCTGGTGATGGAATAAGGGAATATAGAGATTATTTAATAAGAAAAGAGATTCTCGATTCCCCTGGCTTTAGATCGTTCAGCCATTTATTCAAGAAATTTGAAGAAGCAAAAAACAAAGGCTCACAAATTATAAGAATTGCGGAACGGACAGAAATTCTAAGAAAGAAAATATGTGGGGGAAATTCTGTCGAAATCTTTGGGTTGTCGCCTTCAGCCGAAAGCGTTGAAAAATACAAGAAACTGTTATTCGAGGCAATCCCCAAAAATGAAGGCGATGTTTTTAACTTCCTGACCGACAGCCAACATAATTTAATATCTGCTGCTATTTGGTGTTCGGTAGGGAATACGAGGTTAATTTTGGGGAGCGATGTGGAAATTGGTGAGGATGACCGTACTGGATGGAAGGGGATTGTCAGCAACATAGATTGTCCAAACTTATCAGCCCGACTCATTAAAGTTTCACATCATGGTTCATCGAATGCATTCTTCAAACCCGCATGGGAAAAACATAGCGGAGAAACTAAACCAGTTGCGGTTGTTACACCATACAATAAACTGGCTGATCCTTTACCGCGAAAAACTGATTTAGACCTTATTGCTCAATATGCTGATGATATATACATCACTGACAAGGCAAAATACCAGAAGCAGAAGAAAATTTATGAGCCTATAGTAGTAAAAAATACGAGAGGCATTAGAGATTGGAAGTGCATTATCGATGACCCAAATGTGGGTAGTGTTGAAATCGTTCTGTCTATGGAAACGGGGTCAGTCAAAGAATATCGGATAATTGAACCAGCTTATAAGTATGAGGTCGGTGTGGGGAATTCGTAAGAAACATGTCAAAAAATAAAACAACATATGGCCCGGAAAATCCGCATCCATTAAGCACGAGGAAGACCGAGCTTGTCTGGGAAGGGAAGTATGACGAGTATGGCAACCGGCGGGAGGTTGATATTGCCGGGTGTGCTATGCCGATGCAGAAGATTGAGACGATTGATGAACCCGCCAGCCGCCTGAGTCAGACAGGTTTATTTGACGCACAAAAAGCCCACAAGGACGATTTCAGGAATATGCTTATCTGGGGCGACAACAAACTTGTCATGGCAAGCATGCTCAAAGACTTCAAGGGCAAGATTGACCTCATCTGCATAGACCCGCCGTTTGATGTCGGCGCGGATTTTACGATGGATGTGCCAATTGGAGATGGCAAAGAAGAGGTCAGCAAAGATCAGTCAACCCTTGAAATGGTAGCCTATCGGGATATGTGGGGCAAAGGGACGGACAGCTATCTGCACATGATGTACGAACGATTGCCCCTGATGAAGGACCTGCTAAGCGAAACGGGAAGCATTTATGTGCACGTAGGTCCAAATGTATCCCACTATATAAAATTGCTCTGTGATGATCTCTTTGGTATGTCCTTTTATAAAGCCGAAATAATCTGGAAAAGAGGAGATAAAGGCACTGCGCTAAAAAACTACGGTGTCGAGCACGATGCCATACTTGTTTATTCAAAGACTGAGACGGGAGCATTCCCAATTTTTTGTAAAATTGTAAAAAGCCCTTGACATCATCGTTGTATTCAGTGATAATACATCCATGCATTATCAAGGAGGCAAAGGCGGGGTATTCC
>JBGOWS010000277.1:0-3156 GCA_041478735.1 Thermodesulfovibrionia bacterium
AAATCTCTTTATTTGTTCCTCATTATACGGTAGGTACGTTTTATTAAAAATCACATTTTCACTCTTTGAGCAGTATAGGATTGTATCATGACCACGCACAAAACTATTTACCAAACTTTTATATCCAGCAGCGCCTTTCAACGTCCATATTATTTCTCTCTTGAAATTTTGTTCACCTAACACTTCATCTAATATTACCTTAACATAATGTACTTTCTTCCAATCCAAATGTACATAAATACTCCCATCTTCACTCAGCAACTCTCGCAGAAAAACTAACCGCTTTCTTAAAAACTCCAAAAATCTTGCCCCGGCAATCTTGTCCTGATATGCTTTCTGGTCCTGACTTCCTCTAAACTCCTGTTTTGTTGCAAAGGGAGGATCAATGTAGATGAGCCTCACCCCAGGTGTACCATCAGCATTTTTGAGTTTACCTTTCTCCTTCATCTGTAAGAGGGTTTTCAACACCTGAAGGTTGTCGCCAAAGGTAAGCATATTCGTCCAGCCGTTGCTGTTCTTGCCGTTTCGGAAGGTTTTTACTTTCTGCAATGGTACAGCCATCGTCTCGGCGAGGATGTCTTCCTCCCGCTCCTTATCGGCATAAATAAGTTCGTATTCTTTCTTGGTATCAAACAGGAGAGAATTTTTGATTTGTTCAAGGTATTTGATGAGGCTTAGTCTATAATCTTCCGGGAGGTATACGCCTTTCTTCAAAAGGTCTATAATCTTTTCAATCTGGTCATCAGATAATTCTTTCATAGCATCTTTAAAAACATTAAATTTTTTGCAATTCCTTTTCTGGTGTCATCCATGCAGGCAAAGGTTCTCCTGTTGCCTCGTGATAAAGGGTTTCAGGGGCAATATCTAAATCATCTGGCCAACACAACACTCCTAATTCCTTATTAATATAAAATTGTTTGAAATATTCAATATCAGAAAAACGACTGAAAACCCCACCCTTTTTTATATAATCTTGCAAATCAACAATCCCCCTTTTTCCATTTTCAAATGTAAGTTCTAATTTATATCCCTCAATATATTTTGCTTCTACAACATCGTAGTACATTTTTAATCCTCCTTATTTTAACGGTTCAATTGGGGAAAGAGGCTTTCTCTCTATTGCCAACTCCCAATCCATTAAAAGTTCATCTTTGTAAATAACAGCCCATTCCATAACAAGTCCCAATGCCCTCGGTGGCAAATATCCTTCCAAAACTTTAAAATCATCTATTTTTATAGCTGCCTTATAACTTCCATATCTTGCATGAAAATGCGGTGGATTATGGTCGTTATGAAACATGGCTATAATGATTCCAAAAAATCTACTTATCTCTGGCATCTTACTGCTTCAATTATAGCTTTATGCAACATTGAGATAAAGATAACATAGATTTTCTATAAATAACAGAATAACTTATGAGCTTCCTACCCTTCTGTCGCTGAAACTATAGAATCCTTAATTACTTTTAGCAACTGATTGAGGTTCTGCTCACTTATACTTAATGGCGGCATGATGACGACGACACTTCCGAGAGGTCTGATAAAAACACCGTTCTCCCTCGCATGGTATGCAATGCGCCATCCCATCTTCTCTGCCCAGTCATAAGGCTCTCTTGTCTTTTTATCTCTTACCAGTTCTACGCCTGCCATTAAGCCTATGTTCCGGACATTTCCAACATGCTGGAGATTCAAGAGGTCCTTAAGCCATGCCTCGAGAATCTCGATCTTTCCTTTGAGCTCTTTTAATACCTGCTCTTTTTCAAATAAATCGAGGCATGCAAGGGCTGCGGCACATGCGAGAGGATTACCTGTATATGAATGGCCATGAAAGAATGTTTTTAACTCTTTAAACTCTCCAAGAAAAACATTATATATCTCGTCTGTTGCAAGTGTCACTGCAAGAGGCATATAGCCGCCTGTTATCCCCTTTGAAAGACACATAATGTCAGGTACAACATCTTCATGTTCGCAGGCAAACATCTTTCCAGTCCGTCCAAAACCTGTAGCAACCTCATCTGCAATCATCAGGATATTGTATTTAATACATAATTCCCTGACACCTTTAAGATATCCAGGAGGAGATTTTATCATACCGCCTGCTGCTTGTATTAGAGGCTCAATAATCATTGCTGCAATCCCAGTTGAATGATCTTTGAAGATCTCTTCCAGCTTATCAAGACATGCAAACTTACAATCCGGATATTCTCTGCCAAGCTTACATCTATAGCAGTAAGGTGAGGGGGCTTTATAAGTTTTGAATAAAAGTGGCCCGAATGCCTTATGGAATATGTCGACACCTCCAACACTTACAGCACCTATTGTATCTCCATGATAAGCATTGTTGAGGGAAACAAAGGTGTTTTTTCCATCAATCCCTTTATGCCTCCAGTACTGGAATGCCATTTTTAAAGCAACTTCTACAGCAGTTGATCCATTGTCAGAGTAAAAGACTTTAGAAAGTCCACCCACCTTATTCCCCCCCTTGCCAAGGGGAAGGTGGGGGGGTAGTGATTTCTGAACTAGTTGAATAAGTTTCTCTGCCAATCTTATGGCAGGGACATTGCTCAGCCCGAGTAGTGTGCTATGGGCAATGCTCTCAAGCTGTTCCTTTATCGCATCGTCTATTTCTTTCTTTCTATGTCCATGGATATTTACCCAGAGGGATGAGACTCCGTCAAGATACCATCTGCCGTAAATGTCCTTGATAAAACAGTCTTTACCCTCGGAAATAATTATTGGCTTCTCCTTGAGCCATTCCTTCATCTGAGTAAAAGGATGCCAGATATATTTCCTGTCAATCTCTTCAAGTCGAATATTTTCTTCAAGGATTCCCATTTCAATAAACTCAACAAATATAACATATTTGTTGAGTAGTCGCAGATACGAAAGTTTCCGGCTTCATTTCTTATTCCCCTCTCGAGAGGGGTTATCGAAGTCATTCTTATTCCCCTCTCGAGAGGGGTTAGGGGTGTGTTCTCTTACCCAGCTCTTAATAGTTGTCACTACACCCTCGATGTGTAATAGCTCAATAAATAGGGGTAAGCTCAAAATGTGTGGTAAGGCACTGTGTGTGGAGTGCTTTCCAGATTGAGGATATAAAAAAAGGTTATCAGGATATGGAAGTTTTTTAAAGATATTTTATGGGGGATTCCATGA
>JBGOWS010000150.1:0-5482 GCA_041478735.1 Thermodesulfovibrionia bacterium
GGGAAACTTAATTTAGTTTGCGATGTTATGATATTTCTGAGCATTAAAAATAAGTTTGCGATGTTATGATAGCAATCAAATAATCCTTAATGTTGAGGCTCTTGCAAAAGTATCAAAGGTTCACCCTCCCCAACCCCTCCTCTACGAGTCGTAGACCATCAAGGGAGGGGAACACACCCCTACACCCCTCTCAAGAGGGGAATAAAGAAAGATTCCGAACAAGTCGGAATGACAACAAAACCAGGATTTGAAATGTTTAGAACTTAGATGTTAGATAATTAAAGTTTTATCTTATGTAGGCTTCTGTGACATATCTTCGCATCATCCTATGACAGTTGAAGTAATAGGCATTTTTACCTATAGTATTTTGCATCATCCTTATCCATGTACGTCTGTCGTTATAAAACAGGGGTATAATTACATATTCAAGTTTATTGTATAGGTCATCAACATCTATGGTATCCTTATCATCAACCAATATTTTTTCTGTAGGACTCGGGCCTATAGACCAACCGGTGAATCCCTCTATATGGCCTTCTATCCACCATCCATCAAGCACACTGAAATTTATTACACCATTGTGCGCGGCCTTCATGCCACTTGTGCCTGAGGCTTCTCTGGGCCTCAAAGGTGTATTAAGCCACACATCACTGCCAGAGACCATCTTGAGTGCAATGTCCATATCGTAATTTTTTAGATAAGCAATTTTAATCTTATCCTTGAGCCTTTCTTTGACAGAAAATATCTTCTCTATCATCTTCTTGCCTGGCTCGTCCTTCGGGTGGGCCTTACCCGCATATATAATCTGGAGTCTTCCTTCACCTATCCTTTCAAGCCTTTCTATATCGCTATATAAAAGGTCTGCCCTTTTATATGCTGTTACCCTTCGTGCGAATCCTATTGTAAGTATATCAGGGCTCATTTCAACACCTGTAGTTTTTTTAACATACTCTAAAAAAACATTTTTTGCCTCGAGGTGCGCATTCCAGAGTTCTTCGTCTGGTATGCGGCCAACCCTCACAAACAATTCAGGTTCATTAGCCCAGCCGGGAAGATACCTGTCATATAACCTTTTAAAACTGTCGCATGTCCATGTGTATGTGTGTACACCGTTTGTGATGGCGCTTATTTCGTATCCAGGGAACATGTTTCTTGAAACCTCAACGTGCTTTTTTGCAACTCCATTAATAAATTCGCTCAGGTTTAATGCGAGAAGAGTCATATTAAGGTAATCACTGCCACCAAGCTCCTTTAAAACATATAATGGTATCGGTTCTCCTAATATCCTGCCGACGAGGTCGTATGGAAACCTGTCATGGCCAGCCTCAACAGGCGTATGTGTTGTAAATACGCAAAGGTCTTTTACCCTTTCTACATCCCAGACCAGTCTCTCAACCCATACCTCTTCTATCGGCCGTTTAAATCTATTGAGAAGTTCGATGGTAAGAAGGCTCGAATGTCCCTCGTTCATGTGATATTTCTTTATTTCAAAACCAAGCTCATGAAGCATCCTCACCCCACCGATGCCAAGGACTATCTCCTGCTTCAGCCTGTACGCCAGGTCGCCGCCATATAGATAAAAGGTAATCTCTCTGTCCTCTGGCGCGTTCCCTTCCACATCTGTATCAAGAAAGAAGACCGGCACATTACCGCGTGTCAGACTTTCTACATTGTATTGCCATACCTGAACCAGGACATTTCTTCCCTCAATCTGGACAGTAATCTTTGCAGGAAGCAAGGTCATATATTCGGGTGGATTCCATGAAAAGGGCAGCTCTGTCTGCCTTCCATTCTCATCCAGCTCCTGTTTGAAATATCCCTTTTTGCTGAGAAGAGTAACAGCAACCATCGGGAGTTTAAGGTCAGCGCTAGTCCTGATGGTATCTCCAGCAAGTACACCGAGACCGCCACTATATGTGGGAATTTCATTTTTGAGGCCTATCTCCATTGAGAAGTATGCTATCTTTGGTTGTTTTGTAAATTCATTAAGGCTTGATAAATTCATGACTACATATTTTAAGCTATTTATACCAAATAATTCAGAAGTTTTTATATCAATTCATTAAAATCAAATATATGCAAAAATTCATTTGACTTCTTCGGTTTTACCCTTGAATTAGCCCTTGCCTTATAGATGATATATCTAATCCCATATTTTTTTGCTGTTTTTAGAATCTCTTCAGTATCATCAATAAAGAGCGTCTTGTCTTTATCAAATCCGAGGCGTTTTTCTGCCTCCTTCCAGAACTTTATATTCTCCTTTGGATAACCGGCATCAAATGAAGAAAGCACAGAATCAAAATATTTTCCTATGCGGGTTCTTTTGAGTTTCAGGTCAATAGCCTTATAGTGGGCATTTGTAACGAGAAAGACCTTCTTGCCCTGTTTTTTCAGCATCTTCAAAAAATCCTCGACATGTGGGTGAACCTCTATAAGATGTCTTATCTGTTCTTTTAAAGCAGGGATATCAAGGGATAACTCTTTTGACCAGAAGTCAAGGTCCGTCCAGTTCAGGGTGCCCTCGTGGACCTTATATTTTTTCATGAGTTCCTCTTTCGCCTTACCGAATGTAATATTATTTTTCTCCGCGTACTTTTCAGGCACAAGATGTTCCCAGAAATAATCATCAAAGTATCTGTCGAGGAGCGTGCCATCCATATCGAGGAGGACAAACTTTATATCCTTTAAGGGAATTTTTACTAAGTTCATTTTGTGTTCAATATATTTAATCTCAAATTACGAAAGGGTATTTCTAAAGTCATTGCCATTTGTCACCCTGAACGGAGTGAAGGGTCTCTCTTTTAGAGATTCTTCGCTTTGCTCAGAATGACAGTTTACAGGCATCTTCAATTAACCCTTTTGTAATTCAGGTTTATATAACTACCAATAGTATATACAAATGGTTTCTTTTCGTAAATGTGGTTAATACTTCCTGCTCACTTTATCTCTCCGTTTGATTTTTCACCTGATTTTCCGTTATTATTCACACATGGAAATCAAGAAATTTTTCGATGAATCAAGGCGTTATATCATGAATACTTATAACAGGTTCCCTGTTGTCCTGCGAAAGGGACGGGGCATGAAGGTATGGAGTGCTGACGGCAAGGAATACCTCGATTTTGTTGGCGGGGTTGCAGTAAATATTCTTGGTCACTGCCACCCGAAGGTCGTAGTTGCAATACAGAAACAGGCACAAAGGCTGCTACATGTATCAAATTATTATTACATTGAGCCGCAGATAAAACTTGCAAAGCTGCTTGTAACACATTCCTTTGCAGACAAGATATTTTTCTGTAACTCAGGGGCCGAGGCAAACGAGGCTGCAATAAAACTTGCCCGCAAGTATTCAAAAGAACAGGTCAGTCCTAAACGCTTTGAGATAATAACTGCGAAGAATTCATTTCATGGAAGAACACTTGCAACACTAACTGCAACTGGCCAGGAAAAATTTCAGAAGGGTTTTGAACCACTGGTACCCGGATTCAAACATGTTCCATTCAATGATATTAATTCACTAAGTAAGGCTATAACAAAAGAGACATGCGCTGTTATGTTAGAGCCCATACAGGGAGAAGGCGGGGTTAAACTGCCAGACCAAAATTATCTGAAAGAGGTGAGGGAACTCTGTAACGAACATAACATACTGCTTATACTGGATGAGGTTCAAACAGGGATGGGCAGGACAGGGAAACTTTTTGCCTACAAGCATTTTGGCATCGCACCAGACATTATGACTATCGCAAAAGGTCTGGGTGGTGGCGTACCTATAGGTGCAATGCTCGCGATAGATAAGGTTGCTTCTGCATTTCAGCCCGGTAATCATGCCACAACATTTGGTGGCAATCCACTCGTCTGCGCAGCTGCATTAGCAACAGTCGAGACACTTCTTGAAGATGGTTTTATTCTTGATCAGTGTAACAGAATGGGTAAATACCTTGAGGAAAGACTCGAGCAACTTAAGGAAGAATTCCCAAGCCTCATCATAGAAATAAGGGGCAAAGGGCTTTTACTGGGCATGGAATTAACAAGAGACGGAGATCCGATAGTGAAAGCATGTCTTGAAAAGGGGGCGCTTATAAACTGCACAGCAGGGAATGTATTACGTTTTATGCCACCCCTGATAGTACAGCAGAGGGATATTGACCGTCTTATTGATATTCTTGAAGAGGTTTTTGAAAAGTTATCATAACTTAGTAAAAAGTATGGCGAATATGAAAAGGGATTTTTTAACATTATGGGATTTGTCCCCGGAAGAGCTAGACTTTCTCCTTAAAAGAGCAATAGAATTTAAATCAGGCAAGGATGCAAATAAATGCCCTTTGATTGGGAAAAGCATCGGCCTTCTGTTTGAAAAGGCATCTACAAGGACAAGGATCTCTTTGGGGGTAGGAATTTATCAACTCGGCGCACAGGCGATTTATATGAGTCCAAAAGAGAGCCAGATTGGAAGGGGAGAAACTATTCATGACACTGCAAAGGTGTTATCCAGATATCTGGACGCAGTCGTCTTCAGGACTTTCAGCCATAAAACTCTCACAGAGTTCGCATCTCTTTCTTCGATCCCTGTAATCAACGGACTGAGTGACCTGCACCACCCGTGCCAGGCACTTGGAGACTTGATGACTATTCTCGAAAAGAAGGGACGGCTTAAAGGCATCCGGATTGCTTACATAGGCGATGGGAATAATGTTGCAAATTCGCTGATAGAGGCTGCTTCTAAAATGGAGATGAACCTTGCGATTGCATGTCCTGAAGGCTGCGAGCCGGATCCTGATGTCCTTGACAGGGCGGCCACCTCTAAGAATGGTAAGATTACTATCCTGAAAGACCCAAAAGAAGCCACTTATAAGGCAGATGTGGTATACACGGATGTCTGGGTCAGCATGGGCCAGGAAAAAGAAGCAGCAAAAAAAAAGCGAAAGCTCAAGAATTATCAGTTAAATACTGCCCTCCTTTCATACGCAAAGAAGGATGCGATCGTACTACACTGTATGCCTGCTCACAGGGGGGAAGAGATAACTGATGAGGTCATTGATGGCCCACAGAGTGTGGTTTTTGACCAGGCAGAAAATAGGTTACATACCCAGAAGGCGCTGTTAGAATTTCTCTTAACGTAGCTCCTACGAGTGCAGTGAATAAGCAGTAATTGTCAAAAACATATGAAAAGAAATAGTATAATTTTAGTTTTCCTGGTCTTGGCACTTTTTCTATTTTTCGAACATTCACCTGTCGATGCCTTTCAGGCAGAGGTCTTGCCTTATGAAATAAGCACTGGAGAAGCTTTTATAATTAAGTTGATCGATGCAAACACATCACAGCTTCCTACGGCTTCATTAAACGGGAAGCAGTTTTATTTCAGTAGTTGCGGAGAATCTTGTTTTATTGCTATTGGATCAATCGGGATCAAAACAAAACCAGGGGTCTATACCATTAAACTCGCGGCTGGGAAAAAGAAAAAGAATCGTAATAGTTCAGCGCCCCC
>JBGOWS010000297.1:0-2808 GCA_041478735.1 Thermodesulfovibrionia bacterium
CTCTTTAGGATCTCCCTTATGGAATAATTTTCTCTCTCCCTTTACTTATTTACGAAATTCGCACACTCCTCTGGAATCTGATGAGTAGTTATGAACTCAATTCATCCGAAATCCGCCTGTTAATTGGACATCTGATTAGAAATGAACGCTTCTTTCTCATTTCGAGCTTCAACGAGATTTCGTTCAAACAGAATCTAATTGAAGCGCCCTTTCATGTTGGCTCTCTTGTTCTTAAGGCAAAAGGCAGAAGTCAGTTAATTATTAAGGGCGTTTATAATGTAAGGTATGTAGTCGAATGTCTCCGCAAGAAGGTGGACACCTCATATAAATATTCTAATTCTACCCACCCTCTTCCAGGCATTATACTGCTCGACCTTAAACTACCTAAGGTAGATGGCATAGAGATCCTGAGAAATGTAAAGGCAGACAGGAGGCTCAAACTTATCCCTGTTGTAGTTCTTACATCATCCAAGGAAGATAGGGATGTCATAGAGAGCTATGATTTAGGGGTTAACAGTTATATAAGAAAGCCTGTTGATTTTGACCAGTTTGTTGAGACAGTTAAACACATCGGGTTTTACTGGCTCTTGATGAATGAATATGTTACTGACCTGCGTAGATAGAAGCGCAAGTCGGGAAACAAATGCTGAAAAATAAACAGGAAATCTCATAATTTATCACTTTTTTTCCGAAATAAACAGAACCAACTTTCTGAAGTCCTCAAAATAAAAACTTGCTATAGATTTCAAGTCGAATAAATATACCCTTAGGTTTATATATGGTAGAATATATTAAACTACTATTAAGGATCCGCTGAAGTACAAGGGATAAGAGAGATGGAGAAAAAGATTACAGACAAAGAACTTCGTATCCTGATACTTGAAGATATTGTTACCGACGTTGAGTTGATGGAACATGAACTGCGCAAGGCAGGGATAACTTTTACTTCCAGGTGTGTGCAGAAAAAAGAAGCATTTCTTAAGGAACTTGAAGACTTCGCACCCAATCTTATACTTGCAGACTATTCCCTTCCGCAGTTTAACGGTATTTCTGCGCTGGCAATTGCAAAAGAACAATGTCCTGATGTGCCTTTTATCATCGTCTCAGGGGTGATCGGCGAAGAGCTGGCAGTTGAAGCCATCAAGAGTGGTGCAACGGATTATGTTTTTAAACAGCGATTGTTTCGGCTTGTACCCTCAAGTACGCCGGGCATTACGTGAAGCCGAAAAACGGGCCGAACTCAAGCAGGCAGAGGAAGTGCTGCGGGAGAGCGAGGAGAAATACCGTTCTTTAGTTGAGTCTACTGAAGATTCCATATTTTTGTTAGATAGGAATTACAGGTATCTGTTCATGAATAAAAAGTATCTATCACGACTTAACTTGTCAAGAGACAATTATCAGGGCCGCGCATACAGTGAGTTTCATCCGCCTGAGGAAACAAAAGAGTTTATTGAAAAAGCCACCGGAGTATTTGAGACAGGCGAATCCGTCCGGATGGAATATAGAAGCCACAGGGACGGCAAATATTTTCTCCTAACGTTGAGTCCTATTAAAGGACAGGGCGGAAAAGTATTAGCTATAACTATTGTTTCAAAAAACATCACTGAGCTAAAACAGACAGAAGAAAAAGTACAAGTTATGTCACTTACCGATGAACTTACAGGCCTTTACAACCGGCGGGGATTTTTTACCCTGTCCGAACAACAGTTAAAGATGGCAGGCCGGTTGAAGAGCGGGATATTCATGCTTTATGCTGACATGGATAATCTAAAAGAGATTAACGATAGATTTGGTCATCAAGGGGGTGATTTAGCATTAATCGAGATTGCCGATATCTTCAAAACAACTTATCGGGCATCCGACATCATTGCCCGCATTGGCGGGGATGAGTTTACGATTTTTTCAGTAGGAAATACCAGAGCCTATGCCGAGATAATGACTGCTCGTTTGCAAAAAAACCTTGATATTCTCAACGCAAAAACAGACCGTAATTACAAGCTGTCGATAAGTGTTGGTATAACGTACTGCGATCCGAAATGTCCTTATTCTATCGATGATTTGTTGGTCCAGGCTGAAAGATTGATGTACGAGCAGAAAAGACGGAAGCAGAAGATATCTGCCCTGAATCAATAAGCCTCTGATAAGGTATCTTGGCAGTGCATCTACAATTATGCTGGAGGATATATTATGCACCGTGTCCCTTCAGAGAATGACCAATACAGTGCCTGAGTACTTTTCTTATCCAAAACCACCTCTATTGCTATAAAAGGTTTCCTCTTTAACGAGTACCACAATGCAAGCAGGGGGCGAGAGAAATACCATTTAAAGGAATATCCAATATTACATAGCCTTGCAATAAAACTTTCTGGTCTGGATCTAACAGCTATAAATATGCTTTCATCCATACAGAGCATATAGCTTGAAGGCATGTCTTCCAGTTCTAATGCCTCTATTTCAAATCTCTCATTTTCTTTATTATTTCCGGGTTTAATCTTTTCTCTTTTAGGCTTAAAAAATGTACTTTTTTTAGATAAAAAAAGTGGTTTTAACGGAATATTATCTCCCCAGTACTCTACCTTATTCACTTGTAGTTCTCTTAACGTAGTACCATGTGCTTTTATATAAACTTTTTTATCTTTAAGGTTAAAAACAAAGTAAATATTGGGCTTGGTGGTTAATTTTAGTTCTGATTCAAGAAGCTGGTTTTCTGTCCTAAGCCTTTCAATATCGCTGGATTCGGCCTGTGTGCTGAGGAAGAAGAAAATCAAAATTAATAAAGAGGTGAGCCTAAAAAGCATAATCATAAAA
>JBGOWS010000051.1:0-11416 GCA_041478735.1 Thermodesulfovibrionia bacterium
CACCAACTACAATAACATCATACATTTTATCCCCCCAAATTGGTCAACCTTCCAAAGTTGTTATTATACTAACTTTTAACAGTTTTGAAAATCCAATAGATAAATGGCATATTTTGCATAATTTTGGATATATATACAATCGGGAAAATACTGATTATTAGTCGCACCCCATGAACCTCTAATTGTCTTGTATGTCCAAAGTGAGTGAATTATACTGCTTTTGCAGGACTGTTAATTCTTTATTGATAAATTTGGATTTCTTATGATAAAGTCTTCTTTAGTTTCAGGGCGCAGGGGTTGCTTCTACTTGCGAGAACCTCTCGCATTTGTCTCCTCTTTTCAAATATATTAGTAAATAAATTCGAATGTGGGGTTTCCTGTGGATAAGGATATAATGATGCGGCTTCCCCAGATAATGGGAAGAAGCCCCAAGATGCTCAAGGTCTTCAAGGAAATAAAAAAGGTTGCTCCAAAATCCCTTGCGGTCCTAATATCAGGTGAGAGTGGAACATATAAGGAACTTGTTGCAAAGGCGATACACTATAATAGCCCTCGCTTAAATGGCCCTTTTGTTACAGTTAGCTTTACGTCTATCCCTAAGGATCTGGCCGAGGCAGAGTTGTTTGGATATGAGAAGGGTGCGTTCACAGGAGCTACAGAAAAAAGAATTGGTAAGATAGAGGCGGCAAATGGAGGGACACTCTTCCTTGATGAGATATCCGGGATGGACATTAAAGCCCAGGCAAGGCTCCTCCGTTTTATACAGGATAAGGAGTTTAGTCCGCTCAACAGCAATAACTCTATTAAAGCAGATGTTAGACTAATTGGTGCGACCACCAAAAACCTGAAGGAGGGTTTGGCTGGGGGGCAATTCAGGGAAGACCTTTTTCACACTTTCAATTTGGCTCACATCAAGATGCCCCCTCTCAGAGAGAGAAAGGAAGATATCATATCTCTTGCAAAATATTTTCTGGAAGAAGCGATTAGAAAATTTGAAACAGGGCCGAAAGAATTTTCAAAGGATGCCAAAGATTTTCTTGTAAAATACCAGTGGCCTGGTAACGTTCGAGAGCTTGAGAAGACAATAAAAAAAGCGACTATATTTTCAAATGGTACCGCTATACGGAAAAAAGACCTCCTGATAGAAGGCGTCAGTTCTTACTCCATAAAAGAATTTCTCGAAGAAAAACTTAAGCGCTATTTGAAAGAAATGACAAAACTTGAAAACTGTAATCTCTATAATAATGTCCTTTCAGAGGTTGAAAAATCACTTATTACAATAGTCCTTAAAGAAACCGGAAACAACCAACTTAAGGCTGCAAAGACTCTCGGAATAAATAGAAATACTTTAAGGGCAAAGATAAAAGAATATAAAATCCGCATTAGCTTATAGCTTCAGTAGAATACATGACACAAGTTATTGCAGAGATGCTTAGAAAGATAACCTAACCCTCTTTGGCTAATCCATAGTGTAAAGCATTTTTTCTGGATCAAAAATTCTTAAAGAGGGTTTGTTTTAATGTTTATTTTGCATAAGTTAAAATAAAAGGAATCGAGTAAAACAAAAAATTTAAAATTAAGTTCTTTGGTAAGATTAAAAATGCAATTAAATATTATAAAAACAGACGGTAAGGTGCGTGCTTGTCTCATAGAAACAAATAGGGGCGCAATAAACACGCCTGCATTTATGCCAGTCGGGACACTGGGTACTGTCAAGGCAATGTCCCCTGACGAATTAAAAGAGCTAGGCGCTGAGATAATACTCAGCAATACCTATCACCTTTACCTTCGCCCAGGACACGAGATAATCTCATCCCTCGGTGGTATTCACAAATTCATGAATTGGGATCGCCCAATATTAACTGACAGCGGGGGATTTCAGGTCTTCAGCCTTTCTGCCCTGAGAAAGATTGAGGAAGATGGAGTGCATTTTAAATCCCATCTTGATGGTTCAATGCATTTTCTCGGACCGAAAGAGGCGATGGACATCCAATCTTCACTCGGTTCTGATATTGCAATGGTTCTTGATGATTGTACCCCATATCCTTCTACTTATGAATATGCAATGAACTCTCTTTATAGAACTATACAATGGGCAGAGCAATGCAAAGCATTGCAGAGGGAAGGGCAGGCACTATTTGGAATAGTTCAGGGCAGTCTCTACGAAGACCTGCGCAGGAAAAGTGTTGAGGAACTCGTAGACATCGGTTTCGATGGGTATGCGGTTGGTGGATTGAGTGTGGGAGAACCGAAAGAGGATATGCACAGGATGATATATTTTACAGCGCCATTAATCCCTGCTGATAAACCGAGATATCTCATGGGAATAGGGGATTTGAGAGATGTACTTGCTGGAGTTGAAGCAGGATTTGATATGTTTGACTGTGTAATGCCTACAAGAAATGCAAGAAATGGAACGCTGTTTACCAGTGAAGGTAGGATAAGTATTAAAAGAGAAGAGTTCAAGACTGACAGGAGACCCCTTGACCCTGATTGTGACTGTTATACATGCAGGAATTTTTCAAGAGGATATCTGAGACATGTCTTTCTTTCAAAAGAGATACTCTCAATGAGATTAAATACAATACATAACCTGTATTTCTATTTAAATTTTTTCAGAGATATGAGAAAATTTATCATGGAAGGGAAATTTATAGAGTTCAAAACCAAATGGGCAGAGATATTTTAATAGGAGATTATACCGCGCAGGTAAGAAAAGTCCTTATTTATACATTAATCCTGAACTCTCTTGTCGCTATCGCAAAAGTTTTTTATGGATATAGAACCAATTCAGTTGCCATGATGTCTGATGGCTTTCATTCCATTTTCGATGGTACATCAAATGTGATAGGTTTAGTCGGCATCTGGATAGCATCCCATCCACCGGATGAGAATCATCCTTATGGACATAAGAAGTATGAAACCCTTTTCACAATTATTATTGCTGCCATGCTGTTCACTACATGTCTTCAGATACTGAAGAAGGTCTATCTATCCTTCTATGAAGATCATAAAACAATCGTTACACAAATCAGTTTTCTTATTATGCTCATGACAATGGGAGTTAATATTTTTGTAATGCTCTATGAAAAGAGAAAGGGTAAACAGCTCGGCAGTGAATTTTTAGTAGCTGATGCAATGCATACGAAGAGCGATGTTCTTGTGTCTTTAACAGTAATAATAAGTCTTGTATTTACAAGAATGGGTTATCAACATGCAGATACTATTGTGGCGCTTATCATTGCTTTTTTTATCGCAAGAATCGGATATGAGATCCTAAAAAGTGCTTCAGACATACTTGTAGACACGGTCTGCATGGACAACTCTGCTATTGAGTTTGTCGTAAACGGTATAGAAGGTGTAAAAGGATGCCATGATATAAGAACGAGGGGATCAGCAAATTCTGCTTATGTAGACCTTCATATCTTTGTAGATGGAAACATGTCAACAGAAAAAAGCCATGAGATTGCAGACAAGATAGAAGAAAAGATAAAACAAGAATTCCCATCAGTTGTGGATATTGTTGTACACATTGAACCTAATACATTGAATCACTGATTCAGCAATCGCTACCCCCATTTTCATAAGGGTACACTCCAATGGGGAACCTCATTCGCCTAACGAATCAGCCCTGGTGCGAGGCGAATCGTTCTCCTCGGCCGCCTCTGGCGACTCGCCGGGAAGAGCGAATCCGCTCGAGTGCGGAAAAGAGAGATTATAAAAATTGTAATAGTTCAGCACCCCCTCCTGCCAGTGGAGGGGGAATATTTATCAGCGAATCTAACGAATCTAATAAGTTCCCTCCCCCTTGCCCGCCCCGCTTCGCAGAGCGAGGCCGTGGATGGGGGAGGGTTAGGGTGGGGGTGAACTATTACTAAAAATTTAACTTAAAGAATCGGTAGATATCGTTCTATCTCATAAGGATGAATCCTTATTCTGTAGTCATCCCATTCCACCTTCTTGCTGGTTATAAATTGTTCAAAGATATGGTCACCGAGGGTCTCCCTTAGGAGTTCGCTATTTTCTGCATATTCTATGGCCCTATTAAGACTTCCGGGGAGGCAGTCTATGTTATATTTCTTCCTCTCGTCATCTGAAAGGTGATAGACATCCATCTCAATGGGTTCAGGAAGCTGATAACCTTTCTCGATGCCTTTGAGTCCGGCGTTTAGCATACAGGCAAATGCAAGATAAGGATTGCAGGCAGGGTCGGGAGAACGGAGCTCTATGCGCGTTGCTTTCTCCTTGCCCGGCTTATAAAGAGGAACCCTCACAAGGGTTGACCTGTTTCGCCTTGCCCAGCAGATATACACTGGGGCCTCGTAGCCGGGAACAAGCCTTTTATAAGAGTTTACCCATTGGTTCAAAACTAATGTGAATTCTTTAATGTGCGTAAGAATTCCAGCGATATATTTTTTAGCTGTATCTGATAGATAATATTTATCTTTTGCATCAAAGAATACATTCTGCTCGCCCTTGAAAAGGGACTGATGTGTATGCATACCGCTTCCATTCTGACCGAATATCGGCTTTGGCATAAAGGTGGCATAGACATTGTATTGTTTGGCTATCTCCTTCACAATTACCCTGTGAGTCATTACTATATCCGCCATTGTTAAGGCATCTTCATATCTTAAATCTATTTCATGCTGAGAATGTGCAACTTCATGATGGGAATACTCTACCTTTATCCCCATGGATTCAAGCGCCAGGATGGTATCCCGGCGGAGGTCTTCAGCAGCGTCCGTAGGATAATCAAAATAACCGCCTTCATCGAGTGGTTCTGTATTTTTGTCGGATCTAAAATAGAAGTATTCCAGTTCAGGACCGAGATAAAAGGTAAACCCTTTCTGTTTTATCTTCTCGAGGTTTACCTTAAGGATGTATCTCGGATCCCCTTTGTATGGGGAACCATCCGGTTCATAGATGTCACAGAACATCCTCGCAACCGCCTTTTCTTTTGACTTGCAGGGAAGGATTACGAAAGTTGCAGGGTCTGGTCTTGCGATCATATCGCTCTCGTCAATCCTTGCAAAACCCTTGATGGATGAGCCATCAAATCCCATACCCTCATTAAAGGCATATTCGAGTTCATCTGCCGGAATTGCAAAACTTTTTAGCTGGCCATGGATATCAGCAAACCAGAGCCTGATAAACTTCACATCATGTTTTTTAACCAGATCCATCACATCTTTCTTACTTTGTGGTTTTTCAATATTTTTTTTGTTTTTTATTTTTTCCAATTCTTTACCTCCCCTTAATCGTTCTAAAAAGATATTTCTGACAGGCGAGAGCCTATCCCACTTGTGATTATATTACTAACCTTGAAGGATAGCATATCTTGCAAGTCTTTTGCTAGCGAGAAAGGTATACTGCAACATAAGACAGGGTTTTGCCAATTTTTAGCTTCCTCCGGTGCCTATTAAATTATTTTCATGTCAGGGAAAATCATTTAGGAGTAAAAGAGGGGCAAAAAATATTAACTTAAAAGCAGCTTTTCTGACATATTTTGTGGAAAAATCTGAGGTTATATTATAAAATTCAAAAAATGGACTGAATATCCTGAATTCGTATGGAATCTGGAGATTCAGTTTAAAGGAGGCTTATAAATGCAAAGTAATAAAAAGATTAAAGACCTTATGATCGGAATCTTTGAGTATCCTCACATACCTTACTGGTTTTCTATAAGCCAGGCCGTAAGAATTGTAAAAGTGTCGTTCCTGAGCGCTAAGAAGTACCCTGAGCCGATGGCAATAATGGTATTTGATGAAAAGTATAATCTTATGGGCACCCTGACCCTCAAGGACATTTTGAGAGGGTTTGAACCGAGGTTTTTGAAGCCAAGCGCCAAGGCTCAGGTTCCTGAAGAAGATAAAACAAGTTTATCCCTAATGTGGGACACCCTCTTTGATGAGAAATCAAAAGAGATGGCAGAAAGGGCTGTAAGTGAGATCATGGTTCCGACTAAGCACTTCGTGGAGCCTGATGATACTATAACAAAAGCAGCATATCTGATGATCCACCATGATCTGGTTTTACTGCCCGTTTTAGAGAACAAAAAGAAGTTTGTGGGTGTTATAAGGATGATAGAGATATTCGATGAAATATCCAATGCATTTTTAAAGGAATAGGGGCAATAAAGTAACTCATAATATGCTTCCCTCACATCTCAACCCTCGTCATAACTCCGTGAAGCTTATGGGACGGAAGTTTATAAAATTGAACAAATGCGGGAGTTAGTCGTTTTATAACGGAAAAAATCTTCCAGATCACGTTTTCCGTCACAATGTCTTCAAGGCCATAGAATATTGTTTTTTCATCTATCCCTGCTTCCCTTAATATCTCTTCAATATCAGGTATCTCCATATAACCCACTTGAATCTCGAAGACCTTAAGTCCTGAGCTCAGTTCCTCTTGAAAAAATCCTGTAACTCCAAAGGGGTCATCACGTTTTATTATAGAAACGATGATGTTATCTTCATACAGTATGTTATTGATAAACATGCTTCGAATCATATAAGGTGGAATCTCATTAGGATCCTTCAAAAAGAAAAGGGCAGCTCCCTTTACCTTATTCAGAGTTTTGTATGCCAGATTATACCTTGTAAGAAATTCTGTCAGTGGTACAGGCTTCAGTGCTTTGAAGAGTCTTCTCTGTCCACGGGTATATAACAAAATAACGATGAATGGGATAGCTCCGATAATAATTGACCAGTAACCACCATGAGGTATCTTGTAGATATTTGCTAGAAGAAATGTTAGATCTACAAATGTAACAAATAAAGAGAGAATTGCCAGGCCTGTTTTACCTCTCAAATGAAAAATCCATGTCATAAATATGCCTGTAAGAGTCATTGTGCCGGTAACTGCCAGACCATATGCTGCGGCAAGCCTGTGAGATTCCCTGAATTCGACCATAATAAATAACACGGATATGAGAAGAAACCAATTCACAAAGCCTATATATATCTGAGACCTTAGTTCAGTTGATGTGTAATCAATCTTAAAAAGCGGCATAACGTGCGTGGTTATTCCCTGATAAACAATCGAAAACATCCCACTGATCATGGCCTGGGAGGCTATCGCTGTGGCAATGATGCTCAGAATAAGAAATGGAATATAAAAGATCCCTGCTTGCTGAAATATCATCTCGAAAAGCACATTCTTTGCATCTGGATGTTGAACGAGAAATGCACCCTGTCCAAGATAATTTAATAAAAGGGCCACAAAGACAAAATACCATGCTCTCAGAATAGGCTTACGACCCAAGTGTCCCATATCTGCGTATAAGGCCTCACCGCCTGTAGCACAGAGTATAACTTCGGAAAGTACAAAGAATCCTGTAACGCCATTTTCATAGAGAAATTTAAAGGCATAGTATGGGTTAATAGACTTAATTATAGATGGGACGTTAAGAATTGATACAAGCCCGGAAACGGAGATGGATAAAAACCACAAAAGCATGAGAGGTCCGAAGGCCCCTGCGACTTTCTCCGTCCCCTTTTTCTGAAAGGCAAAGAGCAAGATTGCAATTATTCCTGCAACAATGATCATTACCTCTTGTTTTGTCCCCTCGAGCCCCGGGATCAACAGCGAACCTTCAACAGCACTCAGAATACTTATGGCAGGAGTAATGACACCATCACCAATAAGCAAGGATATGCCAATAAAGGAAAGAAAAGTAACAAATGCTACCTGTCTTCCTGATTTTAGCAGTGGCACAAGGATTTCTTTAAGGACTACGGTCCCACCTTCACCTTTTTTACCAAGACTCATGGCAAGCCATGCATATTCTAAAGTGACAAGTATTACTAATGTCCAGACAATGAGAGAAAGAACACCTATTACATGAGCTTCTGTAGGCTTTGTGAGAAGAAAGATAACTGTTAAAGTATAAATGGGGCTTGTTCCAATGTCACCAAAAACAAGACCAAAGGATTTTACTATTCCCTTTATAGGAGATTCCCTGTTAAGCATTTCTTCTCCTTTGGGGGGCAAAGGAGAAGAAATAAAAAACCGCTGGCAAGACAGCGGTTAAAATCTCTGTCCATTGCCTTCCAAATGCCTACGAGGTTAGCTGTCGGGCTCGGGCCTGGAAGTGCCCTATTCCCGGGAAATGCCGGGAAATACGCCCCATAGTCTGGGTCCCCCGTATCCATTCTCTGAATGGATTTCGGCTACAATCTTTATGTTGATGATATTTTAGATTGTCATAAAATTATTGTCAATCAGAGGCAATTGCAAAAGTCCATTTTACCCCTCACCTTTACCCTCTTCCACAAAAGGAGAAGGGTGGGTAATAGTTCACCCCCACCCTAACCCTCCCCCGTCAAGGGGGAGGGAACTTATTAGATTCGCTGATAAATATTCCCCCTCCACTGGCGGGAGGGGGTTAGGGGGAGGGGGTGCTGAACTATTACAAGGGTGGTAATTGTCCCCTCTTGAGAGGGGTGCAGGGGTGTGTTTCCCTCCCTTGACCAGGGGTGGGGAGGGTGAACATTTGATACTTTTGCAAGAGCCTCTTGTATTATTGTATTAAAACATTCTCTTTAGAGCGGACAATTTTCAATCCCATTGCCTTGATAGCAGCGTCTGTAGCTTTACGGGTCTTTTCGATAAGTTCCGCCGGCGAAAGGTCTTTTGTCTTGTTGTAATTTTCTTCTCTTACCTTGTGTATCCACTCAAGAGATTTATATTTCCATTTCTCCATCACCTGTCACCTCCTCCGGAGAGATTATCTCTATCGGGTTATAGCCCATACGTATATTCGTACTATTGACCAGCCGTCTTACAGTAATATTGACCATGTGCTTATAGTTCCATGAAACAATATAATCAAGGTCATGAACAACGCCAATTGCAATATGCCTGGAGTCATCCCGGTATTTTTCCGGCATTGCTCCATTCGTCAAATAGGCTTCAGCAAGTCTGATACTTTCCCCTGTTTCTTCGAGTATCTGAAAACCCGCTTCAGAGATCTTGGCCTGTAAAGTTTCATGTATTTTCGCAGGAGATGCTAAGACTTCCTCAACTGTAAGCTGCGAGATGAAGCCTTCGTACACTCCGTCTCTGATAAAGCGGAGAAGTGTTTCAACAGTACTTACCCTTTTGGCATCTTCCGTATCAAAAAAACCGCCTAAAACTGAAGTATCGATATAGAGCCTTAATTTTTTCATTGGTGCTATCCGTTATTTCATTAGAATACCATATTTATTTTTATCAAGCTCTGATTTATTTTAACAGGCTGGCTGCAATGTTATCCCCGCAGTTTCTTGCAAAGGTGGGGGTCAGGACTCCTTCCGGGGGAAAACGACGTAAAGAAGTCTACGACGCGACAATCTCGATACCTGATATCTGCGGCTTCGACATCTCCAAAAAGAAAGAATAACCTTTACCCCTCCCGCATAGGAGAGGGGATAAAGAGGATGGAAGATAGTGATTAAAAAAGGAGCTTGTTATATCTTTAAAACGTAATATCTCAGCCAGACATACACGGTACAGATAATGACTGATTCGATCATCAGCGGCATACCATAGAGCATAAATTTTTTGAAGGATATCGGTTTGCCGAATTTTTCAGCCATTCCGACTATTATAACATTGGCAGATGCGCCGATAGCTGTTCCGTTTCCTCCGAGACATGCACCAAGTGCGAGCGACCACCAGATAGGCATCAGGTCAGGATGATGTAAGAGTTGAATGCCTGAAAGGTTTGGCCACAACTGTTTTGCCATGTCAATTATCAATGGGTTCATAGTGGCGACATAGGGAATGTTGTCTATAAACGCTGATGCAAATGCAGAGAACCACATTACAATCATGCTTGTCCCTAAAAGGTTCCCCTGTGTAATATTAAGTACCTGAATAGACATCCATTTTATAAGCCCAACCTTCACAACCCCTCCGATAATCATGAAGAGACCCATGAAGAAAAAGAGCGTTGACCACTCTGCCTCGGCAAGGATATGATGAGGATTTTTGGTTCCAGAGACAAGGAGCAGAAGTCCAGCTCCAAAAAGCGCGATTGTTGCAGGCTCAAAATGGAGCATTCCGTGGAAAATAAATCCTGTTACCGTTATAGCAAGTACAGCGAGGGATTTCTTAAGAAGCACAGGGTCTTTGATCGCCTCGTTTTCATCCATCGACATAACCCTCTGCCTCAATTCCTCTTTCACCTTCAACCGTTTGCCAAATATAAACTTGATGGATATTACATAAGCTATCAGCACGAGAATGATTACCGGGGTCAGATGATTAACAAAGGCCATGAAATCAAGTTGAGCCTTTGATGCGATCATTATATTTGGAGGGTCACCGATAAGTGTTGCAGTACCACCGATATTGGATGCAAGTGCCTCTGTAATAAGAAAGGGAACAACATCGAGTTCAAGCGCCTGACAGATGAGCAAAGTAACCGGGGCGATCAAAAGCACTGTTGTTACATTATCAAGAAATGCTGAAACGAAAGCGGTCACAACAGAAAATATCGCCATAATCGCAAATGGCTTTCCCTTTGCAACCTTTGCGCTTTTTATGGCTATGTACTCGAAAACACCCGTCGGCTTCATAATATTGATGATGATCATCAGACTCACCAGCAGGAATATAACATTCCAGTCTATACCCAAATCCAGCGAATGAAAGGCATCTTCCTGTGTCACTATCTTCAGCACGATCATGAGCGCCGCACCGAAAATCGCTACTATTGTTTTGTGGATCTTCTCGGATACTATCAAGCCATATGCCAGAATAAAAAGTGCTGTTGCTATCCAGAACGGCATGCCCATTACTACCTGGGTTGTTGCAGCAACTTCCTGTGTCATTTTTCACCTCCGATATTTTCACTGAGCATTGCTTTAACAATCGCAAAAAATACATCCCTTTCGTAGATCATCCCGACCACCCTGCCTGATTTATCCAGAACTGGAAGTCTCTGCACCTTATTTTTTATCATGTGATCAACACACTCCATCAAAGGCTTGTCTTCCCTCACAGTAACAACATCTTTTGTCATCACTGTATCCACCCTTTTATCACCTACCTGTTTCGCAAAAGATTCGACCATCCCATCCCATGTAAAATCACCGAGATTCATCATAGGCATGTAAGATGGATATACTGCCTTGAGAATATCTCCCATAGATACCATCCCTATGAGTTTTCCCTTCTCATCAAGTACGGGTAATCCTTTAACTCCAACCCTCTCTTCACCCCTTTTTGCTGTGCGTAATAAATTCACTGCTTCTTTAAGGGTATTATCCGGGGTCAAATAATCCTGAAGCGGTATCATTATATCTTTCGCCTTCATAAGCCCTCCATTTCAATAGTGTTTAGTGAAATAGTTAATAGTTAATAGAGGCTCTTGCAAAAGTCTCAAATGGGCACCCTCCCCAACCCCTCCCATCAAGGGAGGGAA
>JBGOWS010000033.1:0-13566 GCA_041478735.1 Thermodesulfovibrionia bacterium
AGAGCCGTATCGTTAAACACCTTGTACAAGAGGGCAAGTTAAAGATTGTTGGCGGTGAATACATGCTTTCAACAGGCAAGGTTGAAATGATTGAGCTTATAGAGGCAGCCGGCAAAAAGGCTCATTAAACTTGACATCCTCGTAAAAAGTCTAAAAAAGCACTTTTCTGTCATTCCCGTAGAAACGGGAATCCAGTCTTTTCAAATAGTTACATGCTTTCTGGATTCCCGCTTTCGCGGGAATGACGACTTTTTACGAATCCATCAATATTAGTTGTAGAGAAAAATCTATGAAATCAAAACTTGCAATTGTTATTACTCTTTGGGGATGGCTACTTTTTGTGGTCTGGCTATCCTATGATTATGCCGAATATCAAAATGGCTGGATTATTCATATTTTTCAGCCAGCTCTTCGTTATGAAATTCATTGTTTTTATGTTTTAATTTTCCTCATTCCGTTCATTTATACATTCTTAGGTTATCTTGTTAATGAAAGGGAAAAGCTCCTAAAAAAAGTTCAGGAATCCGAAGAAAAATACCGTACACTTGCGCTATACGATGGACTTACAGAACTACACAACCGAAGGGGATTTGATTTTTTGGCGGAACAGCAATTAAAAATTGCTAATCGTACAAAAATTCAAATGCTTTTATTATTTGTCGATGTAAACAATTTAAAACGGATTAATGATACTTTTGGTCATCAAGAAGGGGATAAAGCATTAATCGATACATCAAATATTCTAAAAAAGCAAATTCGTAAGTCGGACATACTGGCTCGTATTGGCGGGGATGAATTTGTAGCTCTTATTGACAAATCAATTGATAATCTTCCCGAAATACTTGCTAATCGTTTGGAAGAAAGTATTCGCGCCTATAATGCAGAAGGAATTAACAGATCCAAACTTTCTTTTAGCATCGGTTTTGCACACTATTACCCAACATCCCCCTGTTCTATAAAAGAACTACTTAATCATGCAGACAAAAATATGTACGAGCAGAAACAGAAGAGGAATAATAATATTGAATCTTAATGGATAAAATTTAAGATAATACTCTAGTATTTGTTTAAAAAGGCCTGTGCTTGTACACAGGCCAATTAGTTACCCCTCCCTTGATGGGAGGGGTAAGGGTAGAGTGAGATAAGCAATAATCTCTTATTGGCTCTTGTCTCCTGAATTTAAAGCTCTCTAATTGCTTTGCTCTTAGATGTATCCACAATGCTTTCTCTGCATCAGTGAGTCTCTTTCTGAGGGGTTAAGCCCACCCTTACCTCCCCTCTACGAGTCGTAGACCATCAAAGGGGAGGGGATTACATTATTATTTGTTTTCCACACAAGCCATGGACATTACATTTGTCATAGCAAAACCGGCGATGCTTGTGTGTGTTGATGAAGCTCCCATTATTTGATATTATGTTTACAATATCCCTCAAATCTTTAAAAGGACAAAAATGCCATGCATGAAAGGTTAGTAAAATGTCTGGAGTCGAATCAAACCATTGCTAAATATAATCTGTCCAGGCATGAGATCCACGAACTTGCAGAATACCTCAGACGGCATTGTATTTCAATGCATGTAGAAGAGATAGTCAGAATGGTCGAAGATGTAATAAGCATAAGTCCGACTTTGGAATGGAAAGAGATACTGGAAACTGCTGCAAAAAAAATTGTCGAGTTTCTTCATGCAGAGGCAGCGTCTATTCGTATTTTCGATCCTGAGACTGACAGGCTTGTTGCTTTTGGCTCATATCAATATTCTGAGACTGACAGATTGAAAAGCATTCCTATTGAGAAAACAGTGGCAGGAAAGGTTATAAAGAGCGGTAAAAGCTACCTTGTACCTAATATACTGTTAGAACCTGATTATATGAGTAAGGATATAGTGAAGGAGCATGGGTTTAACTCTCTTATGGCAATACCGATAAATATCCCCAGGTTTCTTGAGAAGGAACCGGATATACTGGGAAGTATTCAGATCTATTACAAAGAGATGAACAGGGAATTTGATCCTCTCGAGGTAACAAATGCTGAGTTACTGGCCAGGAGGGTCAGTTACGTCCTTGCAAGGAAGCTCATCCTGGAACTTCAAAAACTCAACCTCCAGAAAGAGAAGATTGTTGAGAAGATTTTTGTAAAATTAAGCCATCGGGAAGGGATTAAGATGAAGGATGTCTTCAGGATGATGATTCCGGAACTAATGGATATTATACAGATAGAGAGCTGTTCGCTATTCTCTATTACACCAGACAGAGAACATGTTCAAATTGAGCTTGAATATCCCGAAGGTCAGGAAAGTCATGAGACTGGCTGTAAGTTTGCAATAAAAGATCATGCTTATTTTGATACGCTAATCAATCGTACAGAAAAACATGGTGATTATGAATTTGAGATGATTGATTCGTCCTACATCCTGATTAAAGATCCTTTAAATAGCAGATTGTCGAATGAGGAACTGAGAAAGTATGTATCTAAATATAATGTCAATTCTGTATTGTTGATTCCGCTCAAGACCAAAGACGAATTTAATTATTTTCTGGTCTTTTACGCCATAGATCGCCGCCAGGAATTTACAGAACATGAGATTGAACTGCTGACCTTTCTGGGAAAAGAAATCATGAAGGCTCTGAGGATAGAGAAACTTGATGATGTTTTGCATGACTTTAAGAACCCTGGCATTGCCATCGCAGGTTTTGCCAAGAGGGCAAAAAGACTTCTCGAAACGGAAAATGTCGAGAGTGTAAAGGATAAGATAGCTGAATATCTGGATATAGTTGTTAAAGAAACTATTAGATTGCAGGAACTGGCTATCTATCCCAATATTGAAGGGCGTGAAAGGGTTATTGACCTTACAGAGGTTCTTAAAAGTCGTTTCAGGATTAATGAAGAAGCAATCAAGGAGCAGAGAAGGACTAATATCAAACTTATACAGGGTGAGTTACAAACCGGGCTATTAATATACTGTTCCCCATTTGGGTTCGAACGGGTTCTGGATAACCTTCTTGACAATGCTACAAAGGCCATACCTGAACAAGGAGGGGAATTGTCCATAAAAAGCTATCAAAGTGGAGAGATGGGATGTTTTGAGATCCGCAATACCGGAATGATACCTGAAGAGAATATCGAGCAGATCAAAATGGGCGATGTTAAAGGCCGTGGTCTAAATATTATCTACCGTTTTATAAAGGCTATTCATGGAAAGATTGAGGTCTTCACTGACGCTGATTCTACAACATTCCGGGTTATGCTTCCACTTTATCAAGGGAATTGACCCTCTCAATCGCATTATTCGGGGCAATAATTAAACTTGTAAAACGAGTTCAGGATGACAATTGTCAGACAGCCTGCTTGCTGCGGGGTGCTTCATTCCATGGAGGCATTGTGGGAAAGGGCTTAATCAAGATAATAGAGAAAAAAACTGTATGGGAAGGTAGATTTTTAAGGCTCGCCCTTACTACTTACATTGATTCATACGGTACGGTAAGAGAATGGGAATCATTTGAGAGGGTCAATTGTAAAGGGATAGTTGCGGTTGTACCTATTACAGATAATAAAGAAGTGCTCCTGACAAGACAGTTTAGACCGCCTGTAAATGGATATGTCATTGAATTTCCAGCAGGTTTGAATGATAGAGGAGATACGCTTGAAGAGGCTGCAAAAAGAGAACTTCTCGAAGAGACCGGCTATGCTGCGAGAGAGATGATTTTCCTCACAGAAGGGCCTATGTCGTCAGGGGCTTCGGTAGAAATACTCACTGTGTTTCTTGCAAAAGACATTGAGTTTAAAGGAATCTGGGAGAAGGATGAGACTGAAGATATAGAGGTTTTAAAAATTCCGATAACCGAGTTATATCAAAAATTGGATGAACTTCGCCTGGAAGGAAACCATATTGATTTAAAGATTTTTGGACTTATAGAGCTTGCAAAGAAATACTTAACTTTTTGATTTTATCCTGAGAAACCTTCTCTTCCCTACTTTGAATAAATAACTTCCCTTCACTAATTTTCCATCAGGGTCAGCATATTTTTTGTCATTAATCGAAACCCCTCCCTGCTTGATAAGTCTTATTGCTTCGCCTGTACTCGATGTTAACCCGGAAAGCTTCATAATCTTCGGTACCCACAACTCATCTTCTTCCCATTCAAGCCCAAATTCCGGGATCTCATCAGGGAGGCTCTTTTCCTTAAAGATATGATCGAATTCTTCCTTAGCTTTGAGGGCTGCATTCTTCCCCCAGTATCTTTCAACAATTTCAAGTGCGAGATCTTCTTTAGCCTTTTTAGGATGAATCTTGCCCTTCTCTATTCCCTCTTTCAGTAAATTAAGTTCTTCTATAGAGATGCGGCTCAATAGTTCGTAATATCTGAGCATAAGCTCATCAGTTATAGACATTATCTTACCGAACATCTCCTTAGGTGGTTCTGAGATGCCGATATAATTCCCCAGGCTCTTGCTCATCTTCTTTACTCCGTCAAGACCTTCAAGTAACGGCAGGAGAACAAGACATTGTGGTTCCTGGCCGTATTCCTTCTGGAGATCTCTTCCGACAATAAGGTTAAATTTTTGGTCTGTACCACCAAGCTCAACATCAGCCCGAAGTGCTACAGAATCATAACCCTGTATTAATGGATACATAAACTCATGAATGCTGATAGGATTCTGGTTGATCCATCTCTGCTTGAAATCTTCTCTTTCGAACATCCTCGCAACTGTATATTTGCTTGCAAGCTTTATCATGTCTTCTGCTGTCATGCTTGACAGCCATTCTGAGTTAAAAATAACCTTTATCTTTTCAGGGCTGAGGATTTTAAATATTTGCTCCCTGTAAGTTTTTGCATTTTCGAGGACTTCTTCTTTTGTAAGAGGCTTTCTCATCTCGCTCTTTCCACTTGGGTCACCTATCATACCCGTGAAATCTCCGATGAGAAATACAACATCATGACCAAGTTCTTGAAACTGTCTCATCTTTTCGAGCAAGACTGTATGGCCAAGGTGTATGTCAGGTGCAGTTGGATCAAAACCTGCCTTAATCTTAAGAGGTCTTTTTTCATTGTATGATTTCTCTAATTTCTTAAAGAGGTCGTCCTCGATAATTATCTCAACAGCACCCCTCTTTATCACATCAAGTTGTTTATCTGGTTTTAGCATAGACTGTATAATAAAACCTGGGAATGATTAACGTCAATTACTTGTTTGGTATTCGTTTATCTGAGTCTCAATAGCTCAAGAATGATTCCGAGATACTTATTTAAAGGGTTATTCCTTTTTAAAAAGGGAATAACCGGCGGGTTCCTTGTCCCAATCCTATTTAATTCATCAACAATTTGCGGCAGATGGAAGTAAAAATGTAGACTTTAAATTTGGTGATACGACATTTGATGCGAGTGTGCCCTTCTCATCTAAAACAAAACTCGACCATTATGATATTTGTTTATATTATGGCCTGCCCTTTCTTAAAACTGCCACTCTCGGCAAATTAAATGCAGAGGTCGGGCTCAATGCGAGGATTATTGATTTCAAGGCTGAGATAATACAGTCCACGACAGGTAAAAGTGAATCAAAAAGCCTTACCATACCTGTCCCTATGATCTATGTTGGTGTTCAGTTTAAGCCTGTAAAGCTTATAGGTATTGAGGCTGAGGCAAGAGGAATCGCATATAATTCAAATCACTATTATGATCTGATTGGCAGATTAAAGGTTCGGCCTGTAGTACCTGTTTTTATTGCAGGCGGTTATAGATATGAGGACGTAAAGATAGACGAGAGCGATGTAAAGGCAAATCTTAAGTTTAAAGGACCTTTTGTTGAAGCAGGGGTTGAGTTTTAAATTTTAAGTTTAAACCTCAAAATAAAAATGCATTAACTAAAACTTAAAATACTTTATTCCCTGTTGGGATTATCGCAAATTTTTTTAGAGGTTATGTTTCAATTGACTAATAACTCATGATAATTGCTCATTTTTATTTTATGCATGTCTGAGCATGAGTTCTACGGGATGTGGACTCAAATAATACTGCCTCCTTAGATAGGGCAGATCTAATTTTCTTACATAGTGATTGATGAGGATTATCGGTACGATTAAGGGAACATTTCCCTTATGATAATTCTCGATAACCTCAAGTAATTCCTGTTTATCATCCGGCAAGAGCTGCTTTTTAAATAAGCCTATTATATGTAGCAAAACATTTGTATTCTTTTTAACCGTAGCAAGAAGATGGAGCCCTTCCATTAATAGCCTTATATACTCCGTGTAAAGGCCAGGTTTATATTTTTTAGTAGTAGCAACCAGACGGCCGAGGGAACTTAAATGCCCGGGACTGTGAGAGCAGATCAAAAGTTTGTGATCGTTATGGAATGTTATCAAATCCTTAATGGAAGTGCCTTTCTTTACAAATCCCTTCCACCGCTTATAAACAAAGACCCTCTCTATAAAGTTCTCCCTCATGCGGAGATTGTGCAGCCTTATGTCATCTATGACAGGCATAAAAGGGTAATGGCGCATGAAAGCACCTCCAAATATGCCAGCTCTTGTGTGGCGTGTCCCCGCAGGGGTATATACTTTCACCCCTCCTATGCCCGAACTGGGTGATTTGCTTTTAAATATGAAACCGGAGAGTTCCTTTCCTTCAAGCTCCTTTAGTTTCTTATCTGCCCATTTAAGCATGCCTTCAGTATGATCAACTCGTGTTTGAATAGTCACAAGGCGAGGGGAATCCAGGTTGCCTACTAAATGCATCGCCTCTCTCGGCACAGGAAGACCATATTCTACTTCCGGACATACAGGTACCCATTCGAAATACTGTCCGAGGGTACATGTTATATAACGGTCCCACTTGTGACCGCCATCATAGCGAACCTTTTTACCGAGAAGACAAGTGCTTATTCCAATCTTAACCTTTTCCATATGTTTTATAATTGAGTGGGAATTGTCCCGGATATCCCGCTGATAAAAAGGCTTAATACTTAATCCAATTTCAGTGAAAAACGGACTTTTCGGGATTTATGAATTTAAACTAAAAGCATGATTAAATGCAACTTACTAATTGATATAGTCACAAAAGTTATAGTTTATAAATAAACAAATCTATTACTGGTAAAGATTCGAACTAAGAGAATCCCGTATGCAATCAGCACTTCTCATTATTAATTCACTGAGTATTTATGCATGTTCCCAAGACCTTATTTCGCACTGGCAGGAGACTGCAGATCGAGGTTATCCGGGTAGTGAATATATAAAAACAGGTAAAGGTTGACTCATTAGGCCTAAATTATTTAGACTTAATACCTACGTTTGTTCTGCCTCCCTACAGTCGAGGGCAAATGACGTTGGCCTCAGTTTTTAATTGTGGCAGAAAATTTATTGAGAGGTTGGAATCATGTCTGATGAGAATATTAAAAATGACTCTTTAAGCGGAGAGGGTGAAGTTGTCGAATACGAAGAAAGTTTTGCAGCGTTATTGGAAAAAAGCAGTAATTTGTCGGTAAGGCTTGAACCAGGCCAGAGGGTTACGTCCAGGGTAATAAGTATCTCTGAAGATACTGTTTATGTCGACCTGGGTGGAAAAAGTGAAGGTATGATCGACCTGAGTGAATTTGTTGATAAAACCGGGACACTCCATGTAAAGGAAGGTGATGAGATTGAAGCTTTCTTCCTGTCTGTTCAAGACGGCATGAGAAAGCTGACCACTTTGATTCGCGGTTACTCTTCTGTTCAACTAAAAGCAATTCGCGATGCCCGTGAAACAGGTTTAGCCATAAATGGTGCGGTAAAGCGGGAGGTAAAGGGTGGATTTGAGATATCGATAGGAGGGGTAAGATGTTTTTGTCCCCTTTCTCAAATAGACCTGAAGGGAGGTCGCGAAGGCGGTATTTATCTGGGCCAGACCTTTCCATTCAAGGTGTTGGAATATGAAGATGATGGACGTAATATCATTGTCTCGCGGCGGACTTTGCTTGAAGAGGAAAAGCAGGCTCGGATAGACAAACTCAAGGAAACAGTTAAAGTTGGAACGGAGGTTACTGCTAAAATTAGCTCCGTACAAAATTTTGGTGCATTTATTGACCTCGGAGGTATTGATGGTTTAATCCCGGTAAGCGAGATTTCATGGGCCAGAACAGAGAATCCTGCAGATGTCCTGTCTATTGGCCAGGAGGTGACCGCAAAAATTATATCTCTGGACTGGAATAAAAGCCGTCTGACCCTGAGCATAAAAGCGATGAAGCCCGACCCCTGGGCAAATATTACCGAGAAATACCAGGTGGACTCCCGGATAAACGGGACAATCGTTCGACTAACACATTTTGGAGCTTTTGTGAGGCTTGAACCAGGCATTGACGGTTTGATACATATCTCAAATCTTGGTGCCGGGAGAAGGATCAATCATCCAAGAGAAGTCGTTGAAGTTGACCAATGGGTGGAAGCATATGTCTTATCAGTTGACCCGGAAAACAGGAAGATATCACTGTCCATGCAGCCGAAAATGAAACCTGATAAAATTGTTTTTCCTTCTGCCAGTGAACTGATTGAAGGGATTGTTGAAAAAATAATGCCTTTTGGGATTTTCTTAAAAATAGATAATGGTTTAACCGGACTCATCCCCAACTCTGAGATGGGAACTCCTCGCGGAACAGACCATAGCAAAATGTTTTCAGTAGGAACTTCTATGCAGGCGGTTGTGATTGAAGTGGATACCGAGAAGGGAAAGGTAAGCCTGAGCCGCAAGAGAGTTAAGGAAAAAGAAGAAGAGGAAGAGTTTAATCACTATAAAAATATGGTCAAAAAGGAGGAAAAGTTCTCAAGAAGTTTAAGAACTCTTGGCGAAATACTAAAAGCTAAAATGGAAGAAAAGAAACTGACCGGTTAAAGCTCTTCATCAAATCTGGAAGATCGTAATTTTTTCTTTTCAGATACAATTTTTTTGTCATCCAGCATTTTTTCCTTTGCCCTTTTTGAGCGCTTCCTCTTCTGGCGGCGGATCTTTTCAATCCTCTGTATATCTTCGCTTTCCCTACCCTTTATCAATTGTTCAACCTTTTTTGTAAGGATCACTCTTGCATGATAGCGGTTCAATGCCTGAGAACGCTCCTTACTGCATTTAACCTCAATACCGGTCGGGACGTGTTTAAGATAGACACATGTTGATGTCTTATTTACATTCTGACCACCTCTGCCCCCTGAACGGACAAAGGATTCTCTTATGTCCTCTTCCCGAATATTTAAAGCTTCCATTTTTTCTTTAAGCAATTTTTCTTTTAGAAAACTTACAGCAAATATTCCCATATTTTAATAAATCTCCCTCCAGAAAGCTGCGGGTATCCAAAATATCCCCTTCATTGACAGGAGGGGATTTAGGGGAGGGTGATAATAAAATCAATAATCACCCCCACCCTATCCCTCCCCCATTAAGGGGGAGGGTATTACTCGATACCCTGCAGCAAACTACAGGTTATCGAGTCTGTCATTCTGGCTCGTCCGGTCGAAGCGACTCCCGCGAAGACTCGCATCGAGAATCTTTCTGTATCTCTGTATTAAAGAAGGATTCTCTACGAGCCATTGGCCCGACAAGTCTAACGACTCGTAGAGCGGGAATGAAAAACATAACTAAACTGAATTATTGAACCCTGAAGCAGAGCTTCCAGGAATTCTTTCGATTAAAGGTTTTGCTTCTCATATCAGTTCCTTTATTTTTTTGATAATAGCAACTTTTGAAATTTCCTCATAATCGAGAAGTTCTTCTGGTTTTCCACTCTTTGGCATCTTTTGTACTGACAGTGAATAAACAGGTATCCCATATTCAGCAAGTGCACTTCTGACCGCTTCACCAATACCTCCCTCTGCATAATGATCCTCCACAGTAATAATATATCCGGTTGCGCCTATAGCCTCCTTAAGAGCTTTTTTGTTAATTGGTTTTATACAGTAAAGGTCAATTACCCTGATGTGAATACCCGATTCTTTCAACTCCTCATAAGCATCGATAGCCTCGAAAAGGGTTATACCAGCTGCAATAACAGTGATAACATCTTTGCTGCCCTTTCTTACCACTTTACTACCGCCAATGGGGAATTCTTCACCCTTGCTGTAGATAACCGGGGTTTCCTTTCTTGTGGTGCGTATATATACTATGCCTTTATGTTTAGCCGCTTCCTCAACTAATTTATCAGTTGATACCGCATCCGAGGGATACAACACTGCACTGTTCAGAATTGTTCTGAACATGGCTATATCTTCAAGTCCCATCTGAGAAGGGCCGTCCTGGCCAATAGATACGCCGGCATGGGAACCGACAAATTTAATATTCGCATCCGAATACTGGCCCATTCTGATTTGATCAAATGCACGGGTAAGAAATGCGCCAAAGGTAGAAATAAAAGGGACCTTGCCTCTGCAGCAAAGACCCAAAGCTGTTCCCACCATGTTCTGTTCTGCAATATACATCTCAAAAAACCGTTCTGGATATTCTTTCTTGAATATCTCTGAATAAGTGGAATTACTTACTTCAGCATCCAAAACCACCATGGTGGGAAAATCTGGAAAGATTCGTACCAGTGCATAACCATAAGCCTTCCTGGTAGCAACGGGTTTACCAGTCGAGTAAGAAACCCCTTTAGCCTTCTTGGGTACATACTTCCCGGGTTTCAGGTCCTCCGGTTTTGGTATCTCCCCCCGGATTGATCTATCAATCTTCCCTATCTCCTTAAGTGCCTGCGCAAGCTGTTCTTTATTAAGCACATTGCCGTGCCAACCGTTCTTGTCCTCAATGAAAGAAACTCCCTTGCCTTTAATGGTCTTAGCAATGACCATAACCGGTTTATTACCACCCTGCAATGCTTTTTCATAAGATATAAGAATTTCGGGGAAAGAATGACCGTTGATTAAAATTGTTTCCCAGCCAAAAGATGAGATTCGTTTTTCATAGGCTGTGAGGTCATGTCCATACATTGTCTCACCCCGTTGACCGAGACGATTCACATCAAGAATGCCAATAAGGTTGTCTAAGTTATAGTGTGCTGCAAGTTGTAAAGCTTCGTACTGCGAGCCCTCGGACATCTCGCTGTCGCCTAAAAGCACACAGGTCTTATAAGGAAGCTTATCTATATATTTGGCATTCAAGGCCATTCCAAGACCGATAGAAAGACCCTGTCCAAGAGAACCTGTAGAGGCTTCAACATACGGAAAGGCAGTAGTAGTATGACCTTCCAAAGGGCTTCCAAATTTTCTAAGGGTCATGAGTTCCTCTTCAGTTACCTTCCCGGCAGCACTCCATAGAGCGTAAAAAAGAGGTGATGCATGGCCTTTAGAAAAGATCAGGCGATCATTGTTGGGGTGTCCTGGATGATCTACATCAAATCTAAAGATTCCACCAAACAGCAACCCAACCATCAAATCAGTTGCTGATAGAGAAGACGTTAGATGCCCGGAACCAGCCTCTGTAGTTGAGACAAGCATAAAGTATCGTATTAATCTGGCCAACTTTTCCAATTTTTCTATTTTTCTTTTATCAACCATTGCATTCCTTTACTATTTTTTAAAAATATCTTTACGAATTACTTCTAATCTTATATTTAATCATATCCCGTGAAATGTTCCCATTTAATTTTCTGGTTTAACAGATAAGAGGGATAATAAACAACCATTAGCAAGCACCAAATTTAAAGCTGGCAATGAGGTTTTTGCCCTCAATATGAAATACTCATAAATAACATACGCTGAAGACTTCTTCAACTAATCCTCAAGGGCAAGTAGTCATGACATGCGAGCAGGTTTTACACACCACATAGCGATAGATATAAGCTATTTTCTATTTCCCATGCTCCTTTATTTCTTAATCCTCTTTTATGATAACAGGTTCCTTCTGCTCTTCAATAATATCAGCAGTCAGGAGTTTTATTATATATGCCTTAAGCATTGCAGAATCCTCACTGGATAATTCTTCGAATTCTATTGCCATACCAGGTGCTATCTTGAATAAATCTCTGCTGATATATCTTACATAGATCACGATACCTTTCAGTTTAATAGGTTTATTCTCCTTTAAAGGTAAAGCAATTTCAACTTTCGTCCCTACAGGGAAAGGATTTATTTTCCTGATATACATCCCCCCTTCAGAGAGGCTTACAGCATAATGCTCCTCTGTTACGCCATTATGGGTTACAGTCACCTTTTTTTCGAACATAGTCCTTAAAAACTTCCGTTTTTTACCTCCTTCGTAGGTAATGCATTTATTTATAGTTTCATTCAGATCAGATACCTTTACAGGTTTAGTAAGATATCCAAAGCACCCCAATTTTTTACACTTTTCATATGTCTTCGTATCGGAAGCAGTGGTAAGCATAATAACAGGGATACTTGACATCTGTTCATCATCTTTGATAAGCCTCAGGGTTGTGATACCATCTATCTGTGGCATAGCAATATCAAGCAATACAACATCTGGCATCAATAACTTTATGAGTTTTAACGCATCCATCCCATTATTGGTAGGCATGATTTTATTATGGCCCATCCTGTGTAACGTAACAGAGAGATATGTCAGAAATGTTTCACTGTCATCTACGATAAGAATGTTCTTTGGTCTGTCACTCGCTGCTATCCCTCTTCCTATCATCACAATCTTATTTCCTTCCCACGCTATTTTTTATTTCTCAATCATCTATTGAGATAACAGGTTTATCCTGCTCTTCAACAATATCTTCAGTTAACTACCACTGACAATGTCGGTGGCTTAGACCGATAATTAACAGTTCTGTTATATATGCCCTAAGCTTTGCAGAATCATCTGGCACATATCTCCATTCATCTCTATTCCAAATAAAAAGCCTACCCGAAAAGGTAGGCTTTTTAAATTTCATCCGCCCCTTCGACAACCCCTCTATCCCATACCTTGGGACAGGTGGCTTTGTGTCGCCCAATTTCTTGGGTTTTACCTTTTCGGTGGCATTTATAATAAATTATATGTTAATTATTTTAATTTATCATTAAATAAAAATAAAGGGTATCAGCAACGGAATGCCATGTGTAATCATCAATCGATAGCTTTTTCTCAAAGATAGTTAATTCCAATAAATAAATGTAGACGCTTGGTATATTTTAATGCACATTTAAAGCCAACACTTGGCATAGAATACTTTATGGCCACAGGTGACGACGATTCAGATGATGATGATTTTACCTTTGACCAGAAGCCATTTTGTCTTTGATAGTAAGCCTGTTCGATATGCTCACTTTCGCTTCGTAATCAACAATTTCCCAATTACTTAAGCTCCTGCCTTTTAAGATTGCCACTGCAGTTCTTATATTCTTTATGCTGAAGAGTGGAACCATGAAGAAAAAAATGCAGTCATACTCATTCTTACAGTGCATATCTTTTATTAAGGCAAACGTATTTCTCTACCGATTTTTAATTATCTATTCTTATTATCAAACATGCAAACTTCTCATTAAATAGTTGGGTCTATCCGAGTTTCCCAAACGATTTAGCGGCTGAAATGATTACATTTTTTGATTTATCCTGTGACCTGGGACAAATGTCAGGCCATATATCTTTTTATGAAGCGTTTGAATAGGA
>JBGOWS010000163.1:0-5235 GCA_041478735.1 Thermodesulfovibrionia bacterium
CATGCGGGCATCAGTGGGTGACAGGCCACATCCGTTATCAATAACCTGGATCAGCGTTTTTCCTGCGTCCTTGATATGAATGATCACCTCTCCTGTCCCCGAATCCAGGGCATTTTCAACCAGTTCCTTCACAACCGAAGAAGGTCTTTGAATAACTTCACCGGCTGCTATCTGGTTGGCTACCGAATCGGGCAATAATTGAATAACATCTGTCACTGACAGCAAAATTAACGGTAAAAGTGCATACAAAGATAACGCTATTTTTGCCTGAAAAAAATCTGTGCAAGCCTCTCTCTGACCCGCAAGTTGTGGGGATTTATAGCAAGCGCCTTGCTGTAATACTCCTCAGCCTCTTTAAGATTGTCCTTACTCTCATTGATCAGCCCTAAATTTAAATATGCAGCATCAAAGTTAGGTCTCTGCTCTATTGCTTTTTGGAAATATTCTGAAGCCTTTTCAATATCTCCTTTATCAATATTTATTGAACCGAGGTAATAGATTGCCATTATGTTATCAGGGTGTATCCTGATGAGTTTCTCAAGAATCTCGTTTGCCTTATCGTATTCTTGCGTAGAAGCATAAATGACTCCAAGAAACAGGGCTGCTTCCTGATTATCAGGCTGTATCTTAAGAACCCGGTCGTATATTTTTATTGCCTCTTCTGACCTCTTCTGACTGTTGTAAAGTTCACCAAGGAGCGTAAGTGCCGGAATATAATCTGGTTCTTTTTCAATGATCTCCTCAGCGAGTGATATAGCCTCTGTTACCTTTCCGGTTCGGAGAAGCATATAACTAATCTGTGTCTTGAGATAGGCAGACGAAGGGTCTTCCTTAAGGGCTGCATTATAATATTCAATTGCTTTTTCCCAGTTTCCTTCTCTTTCTGCAATATAACCAAGAGTATATTGATAATAAGCATCTTTTGGAGGAATAGGCATGGGCCTTTCTTCCATCACCTTGACCTGTTTTTCAGCACATGAAATTGCAAAAAAAGGCAAGAGTAACAAGGGTATTATTCTTAGTAACATAGTTTTAATTATGACACAAAGATAAGATTGATAACAATATGATAGAATTTCACATGGAGTATTTTGATGTTTTATTTCCAATAAACCTCGGCCCTCTAACTTATAGATGTCATGAAGCAATTTCAGAAATTGCAAAACCTGGTATGATCGTGAGCGCACCCCTTAAGAACAGAACCGCGAAGGGAATTATTGTTGGAAAATCTTTAACTGTCCCACTTGTTGATGTAAAAGATATCCGGAGGATTAACAGTGATGTTCCGGTATTAAGCAGTAATATGATTAACCTTCTCATATGGATGTCAGAATATTACCTGGCAGAACAGGGCCTCGTCTTAAAAAATATGCTTCCAAAAGAAGCATTTACAAAAGTGAAACAAAGGAAGACGAAAACTAAACAATCAACATATTATTATCCCTTAAATATTATTAATATCGATGATAGTACGGTGTCCGGTCTTATAGACTCGATAAATAAAAACACATACAGTACATTCCTCCTTCATGCCCCGTCTTCTGCATATGAATACTCATTTCTGATAAAGATACTTGCGGGAATCAATAATGCAATTCTTCTTTTTCCAGAGGTATCACTCGTTGATAACGTTTATCCGCTTTTAAGCGAAAGGTTTGGAGAAAGAGTGTGTATTTTCCACAGCGGGCTAAGTAGCGGCAAAAGATCCGAGGCAATAGAGAGGATTCTTTCAGGCCATTCTGACATCGTAGTCGGGACAAGGTCTGCTGTCTTTGCTCCTTTGAAAAGGGTTTCCTTCATTGCAGTGCTCCATGAACATAGCGGTTCTTATAAACAGGAGAGTGGCCTATGTTACAGCGGGAGGGACGTTGCGGTGAAGAGGGGCTATTTTGAAGGGGCAACTGTGCTTCTTTCATCTGTCTGTCCATCCATCGGGTCTCTGTATAATTGCAGCACGGGTAAATACAACTTATTGGACCCTGCAGATGATATTAAGAAACCTAAAATCAGGGTGATGGATATGAGACATGAAAAACTTCTCAAGCCATATCTATCAAAGAAAGTTGTTAATGCTTCTCTGAGATATATTAAAAATAATAATAAAGTTATGTTTCTAATAAACAGGAGGGGATACTCAACACTCCTTCAATGTATGGATTGTAATTATATAGAGGAATGTCCTGATTGTAGAATCCCCTTAGTATTTCATAAACAGGATATGTCAATAAGGTGCCATTATTGCGGATACATAGTATCTGCTGTGCCGGATAGGTGTAGCAAATGCAAAGGTTATAGCATAAAGTTGCTTGGTGCAGGCACACAGAGAATACAGGAAGACATCGAAGAACTCCTCGGGATAAAAACACTCAGACTCGACAGTGACAGGTCGCAAAAAAGGTTAGAAATAGAAGAGTTAATAGGGGATGCATTCAGGGATGAAAGCAGGATAATTATCGGGACAAAACTTATGACAAAGAGGTTGGGGATTGTCGGAGAGTTTTCCATGGCCGCCATTTTAAATACAGATCTTTTCCTTAATCTTCCCGACTTCAGATCTGCTGAAAAAACATTTCAGGAAATCTCATTAATAATAGATAAGATTGAGCCTTGCGGCGAGGTATTCATCCAGACAAGGATGCCTCAGCACTATCTTTTTAAATACCTTAGAAATTATGATTATTCATCATTTTTCAAGGAAGAACTGCACAGGCGAAAATCCCTCCGCTATCCTCCCTATTCGAGACTGGTAATCATAAAATTTATAACTGAAAGAGATCTGTCGAAAGAGCTATTAGAAATTATTGGAAGAACAGACAAGGACGTAGAAATCCTTGGTCCATCACTGTCAAAAAATACCCGAACCAGACGCGAAATTAGATTGCTCCTGAGGTCTTCTATGCAGGAGATGCTCCATTCTACAGCCAGAATTTTTAAAGAGGCATTCAAAGATTCTAAAGATGTGAAAGTAAAGATTGACGTTGACCCTATATCAATTTAGGGTGGTTCCTGCTCAGGATTTTTTCAGCATGCTCAATATCATTTCTAATCTGCGCTTCAAGACTAGAAGGGGCAGGGAAGAATTTTTCGCTCCTTATCCTGTCTATGAAATATATCCTTATATTCTTTCCCAGAATATTGCCAGAAAAGTTGAATAAGTGTACCTCATAACTTATATCAGAATTACCGAAAGTCGGGTTCCGCCCGATATTTGCGACTCCTTCGAAAATACCGTTATTAAAACCTACTCTTACGGCATATACACCTTCCTTAGGTGCAATTTCAACAGGGGTCGTTATATTTGCTGTAGGTATATTTAGAAGACTTCCGCCTCTGCCTTCACCTTTTATAACACACCCCTCTATTGAGTAAGCCCTTCCAAGGAAGGTTGATGTCTCACGGGCATCTCCTTTTAAGAGCAGGCTTCTGATTTTGCTGCTGCTAACGATATCCCCATGAATCCTTGCATTCCTTATTACCTTAACCTTGAATCCGAACTTCTTTCCTCTTCTTCTTAATAGATCAACTGTACCTTTTTTATTCTTTCCGAAGGCATATTTGGTTCCTACAATTATCTCCTCAGCTTTTATTTTTTTTACAAGCACATCCTCGATAAAATGATCAGGAAGCAAGTTAGCAAATTCTTTATTAAAATTTATGCAGAGTAAGACTTTTATCCCCATTTCCTCTATCAGCTTTGCTTTTTCTTCGAATGGTGTAAGTAGCCTTATCTCTTTCTCGGGTGCGAGAACCTTCATCGGGTGGGGCTCGAAGGTAATAGCCATTGATGTCCCTTTAACCTCTTTAGCCTTTTTAGTTACTTCAGAGAGTATTTTCTGATGACCAAGATGGACACCATCAAAATTGCCTATTGTTAGAATTGTATTAGGATAACTCTTGCTTAAGACTTCGAGACCTCTGATTATCTTCATCTTCTACCCTCTTTCACATGGATGCCGGCTGAAAGCCAGTTATCTAAATATCTTTTCCTTACATGGAAGCCCCAAGCGTAATAGTTCAGCGCCCCCTCCCCCTTGACGGGGGAGGGTTAGGGTGGGGGTGAACTATTACCTCCAAGCTTTGCTTGGGAGAGCTTCAAAAGTTTATTATAAATTATCTCAACCTGGGCCATTGCCTCTTCAATTGTGCCATTATTGTCTATTACAAAGTCAGATTGTTTGACCTTTTTCGTTATAGGGAGCTGGGACTTTAACCTAAGAAGCGCTTCCTCCCTTGTAGTCCCATCCTTTTCGAGGCGGTTTAATGCAACCTCCTCATTTGTATATACTGTAATAGTTTTGTCAAACCTGTCTTTGTACCCTCTTTCATGCAGTAAAGGTACCTCGATAATTATAATCTTATCCCCATTTATTTTATCAAAAAAAATCTTTATTCTTTCGAATACAAGCGGATGAAGTATGTCTTCAAGTGAATATCTCAATACATCATTTTTAAAGATTAAATCAGCAACTTTTTTTTTATTTAGACTGCTGTTCTTATAAAATACATTATCACCTAAGAGTCCTCTGATTTTTTCGAGGACATCTTTCTCCGTAAGCAGTAATTCAACAATTCTGTCAGTATCAACCGTAGTTGCGCCGAGCTTCTTAAACATAGTAAGAACAGCGCTTTTCCCCATCCCGTAATTCCCCGTTAGCCCAACAAGAAGCATGGAGAATATTATATACTAATTTACATTATTGATTCTTTATCTAACAGATTTACGATAACAATCCAGAATGCCTCGACTTTTAGTCGGGTCCTGATAAAGGCGGACATTGGGATATAGTCAAAATCTAAATGCATTTCAGAGTATTAAAGCTTTTGAAATATGCCAAAAATTAATGAGGCAACAGATACTGATTTAAAGGTTATCGAGAGGCTTCCGGCAAGACTTGCCTCTTATGATACTTCGACTTCAAAACCCAGGAAGTATGAATTATGAACCCCATCTTGACCCACAGCTTGTACGGACTGGAAAAGCAGAAAACACATCCTTTGAAGTTCCTATTGTATCTCTTCACATCCATGAGAGAATATCGCCTTAAGCCCTGAGCAGAAAAGGATATAAAAGGGCAGAAAAATATAAAGCATGATATAATTTTGCAAATTGATTCATAAGGGAAACAGAAAATCATGAAAGGGATTGAAAATATTAAAAAAATATTAGCTAAGCATCGTGATGAGTTAAGACGTGAATACAAGATCATCGAAATAGGAATTTTTGGCTCTTATATC
>JBGOWS010000304.1:0-2745 GCA_041478735.1 Thermodesulfovibrionia bacterium
ACAAACGGCACCGGCAAAAGTACCCTCGCCTATCTCATCATGGGATGTGACGGGTACAGGCCATCTGCCGGTGAAATAGTATTTGAGGGAAAAGTAATCAATACTCTTAAGATTCATGAAAGGGCGCAATTAGGCATCACTATGGCATGGCAGGAGCCTGTGCGGTTTGAGGGTATAAGTGTAAAGGATTATCTTGCATTGAAAAACGAAAATGCCAATCCACAGCTTTGTCTGGAGATGGTGGGACTTCATCCCGAGATTTATCTTCACCGGATGGTTGATAAATCACTGAGCGGTGGTGAGAGAAAGAGGATTGAACTTGCGTCAATCCTTGCTTTACATCCGAAACTGGCTATCCTTGATGAACCTGATTCAGGGATTGACATGCTCTCAACACAGGATATTATTAATGTGATTAATGTCTTCAAAAAGAACGGCTCCTCTGTTCTCCTGATTACCCATAGGGAGGAGATTGCTTTAGTAGCAGACAATGCATCTCAGATGTGCTGGGGGAAAATAGTCTGTTCTGGAAACCCGGAGAGAGTGGCAGAATATTATAAATCAAGAAAGTGCCTGCTCTGTAATGGGGAGGTATGTGTCTATGTCTGAACTTGAAGAATTAATGAAGGCATTTGGAGAGGCTGGCGGTGATAAGGGTATTCTTGCAAATGAAGAGATAGCACATCTTGTTGCAAGCGGTCATAAGATATTGAGCGCAAGGGATATAGAGGGTCTTGAGTTTGATGCAAAAGAGACACTTACTGGCATCAGCGCTAAGGTCACCGTAAAAGAAGGCATAGAGATAAAGAACCCTGTTCATTTATGTTTTGGAATCCTTCATAAAAAAGGAACGCAGAGAATCAAAATGGATGTGAAACTTGAGAAAAATGCCTCAGCTCATTTTATTGCGCACTGTATATTCCCAAATGCTGAAAAGATCAGACACATAATGGATGCGGTAGTGGAAATAGGGGAAAATGCAGAAATGAAATATTCAGAGACCCACTATCATGGACTTTATGGAGGTATAGAGGTCGTACCAAAGGCGGTGGTGAAGGTTAGGAAAAATGGGAAATACTTTACAGATTTCAATCTTACTCATGGGAGGGTCGGAAAGCTTGAAATAGATTATTCAGTGGAGGCGGGTGAAAATGCAGTAACCGAATTAATAGCAAAGGTATTTGGTCATGCCAATGATAACATAAAAATAAAAGAAGAAATCCTTCTCCAGGGCGAAAATGCAAGGGGGCTTATAAAGACAAGGGTTGCCCTTGAGGACGAGGCTACTGCAGAGATAACAGGAATAACAGAAGGCAATGCTCCGGGTGCCAGAGGTCATGTGGATTGTATGGAAATAGTTAAGGATAAGGCGATTGCATGGGCGATTCCGATAGTAAAAGTTACAAACTCACTCGCAAAGGTGACCCATGAGGCTGCGATCGGAAGCGTAGACAAGAAACAACTTGAGACCCTCATGGCACATGGCCTTTCACCAGAGGAAGCTGTAGATATTATTGTAAAAGGTTTGTTGAGGTGAAAGGGAACTATCAAACTTTAGCGTGCAATAATTACGCTTGTTGGATAAAGAATACTGTAAAGAAAGGGGTAATATGAACTTCAAAAGAGTGATTTCTATTTCTCTCCTAACTTTTATTTTCTTCAGTATTGTTTTTTTAGTTCATAAAGAATTATCTCGAAAGGATTATGACAAAGCAAATACCTCTGCTGAAATGCGGACATATAATCCCTTGCCAGCCCAACATTCCAATACCCAAAAGAAACAGACAGGTGTAATAGAGACTATTTCAAGGTCACAGGGATAATTTTTATTTTAGTTGGGATCTACTATATATTGTCATATATTTTAGAAATATTTTAGAAAAACATCGATTAAAAGCAGGAGGCAAGAAAATAGACCAGATCTTTGTTATTTGACACTGAATTACGATTTGTTGATCGTATCAACCCGTACACTGATCGTGAATGGAGAAAAATTCATAATGAAAAACGTAATAATAACTCTGATAATCGGATTTATTGTCTTTGAGGTTATTGAGCATTTAGTTATTCCTTTGTTCTGTTCTATTAGAAATCGAAAGAAAAAATCTGTATCCGGCGTGAACGGTATGCTGGGAGAAGTGGTTGAAGTAAAATGGTGGGAGGGAACAGAAGGGCAAGTTTTCATCAAAGGTGAACTGTGGAGGGCCGTTAGCGATGTTCTTTTACTAAAAGGAGATAGAGCGGTTATTCAAAATGTAGAAGGGCTAACATTGAGGGTGAAACCTTTAGTCAATAGCACCCCCATGGAAAACTAAGAAAAAAATTCCAGGCTCAAGCATGATAGCCTTCTAAGTTTTCAATTATTACTATGCCTTTCTTTTTGAAACATCTCTCATGATTGCAGCTATGAATAGAACAAATAATACAGCTGATAAGCCTGCTGTTATTGAACCGAAATAGAAAGTAGCAGAGGGTGAGATATTATCCCATAGCCATCCTCCTATGAGACTTGCAGGGAACATTGCTAATCCGACGGCTGTGTTGTAAACCCCAAAGGCAGTCGCTTTGAAATCTTGCGGTATTATGGTGGCAAGAAATGCCTTTTGAATGCCTTCCGTAAGTCCCATGAAAAGCCCGTAGAAACCAAATAAAACCCAAATAACTGCGGTATCTCTTGCAATGGCAAAACCATAGTACAAAACAGCAAAAAGCACAAAACCAAGGAGTATCACCCTTTTCTTCCCG
>JBGOWS010000284.1:0-3060 GCA_041478735.1 Thermodesulfovibrionia bacterium
CTGCAGTTGAAAAGGTGAACAATTCAGTTCTAAAGGAACTTATTGTCACAAATACGATACCATTTGATAGTAAAAAAGAGCAGTGCAAAAAGCTTACCGTATTAAGTATAGCGCCTCTTCTTGGAGAGGCAATCAAAAGGATTCATGAAGAATCTTCGATAAGTTCGCTTTTTGTTTAAAGGAGGAGTGATGGAGAGGATAACTATTAATGCAGAAAAAAGGGAGGAATTCGGAAAGGGAGCAGCGCGTAACCTCAGACGAAATGATATGATCCCTGCAATTCTTTACAGGGGAGGAGGTTCCATTCCTATAAAGTTTTCTAAAAAGGAACTCTCACAGTTTATTAATAAAACTGCTGGTGAGCAGATAATGGTAAACCTTAAATTTGCAAATGGCGAAAGTAAGCCTGCACTTATGAAGGAATATCAGGTTGACCCGGTTAGGGGGGAATTACTCCACGCAGATTTTTTTGAGGTATCACTTACAGAAGAGTTAAAGGTCATTGTACACATAACTACCATTGGAGAGCCTGTAGGTGTAAAAAGGGATAAAGGGATATTGCAGTATCTGCTCAGAGAGATAGAGGTGGAGTGTCTTCCGGATAGGATACCAGGCCATATCGGGATAGATGTCTCAGGACTTGAAATAGGTCAATCTTTCCGTGTTAGTGATTTGAAGCTCGAAGAAGGCATAAAGATTCTATCTGATCCTGAAGAAGTTATAGTTAATATTATAGCTCCTGCTGTTGAAGCTGAAGTAGTAGCCCCTGCTGAAGCGGTTACTGCCCCTGCGGCTGCAGAGCCGGAATTGATAAAGAAAGGCAAAAAAGAGGAAGAGGCAGAAAGTAAATAGTTATTTGTTATTTATTATTAGTTTTTTAACTGATAACTGATAACTGATAACTGATAACTAAAATCATGTGGGTCATAGCCGGCCTTGGAAATCCTGGGAGAAGATACTCCAGAACCAGACACAACATTGGTTTTATGGTAGTAGAAGAAATTGCTCACAGGCATAAAATAGATTTTAAAGATAAAAAAGAAGGATACAGTATTGGAAAGGGTTCTATAGAGGAACATGATACCCTGCTCATAGAACCCCTTCTTTACATGAACATAAGCGGCCCTGTTATTAAAAATATACTCAGGAAGTTCAATATCCGGCCTGAAAACCTTATAGTCATTCATGATGACCTTGATATGGAAACTGGCAAATTGAAAATCAGGAGAACAGGTTCATCAGGTGGACATAAAGGTGTTGAATCAATAATACAGAGCATCGGTTCAAAGGATTTCATAAGATTGAAAATCGGGATAGGAAGGGAAGACGGAGTGTCGGCTGAGGATTATGTCCTGAGTAAATTCAGGAGGCATGAGATTGCGATAATTAAGGATATGATACAGAAGGCTGCGGATGCGATTTGCTCTATTGTTTTAGATGGTGTTGATAAGGCTATGAATAAATTTAACCCGAATAATGCAGATTAAATAAATGTCTTTTGATTAATCCACTATGAGAGACATGCTTGGCAGAGAGGAACTCATCACTCCGGAGGAGGCTCTGGAACTCCTTTTTAAGTATATACCTTCTAAAAAGCCTGACGAAATCAACATTAATATTGAAGACTCTTACGGAATGATAATTTCGAAGGATATAATTTCACCTGAGGATCTACCCGCATTCAACAGGTCAACAGTAGATGGATTTGCAGTTAACTCTAGCGATACATTTGGTGCTACAGAGAGCCTTCCATCGTACCTCAGCATAAAAGCAGAAATATTAATGGGTGAGGAACCTGAGTTTAAGCTTAAAAAAGGTGAAGTTGCAAAGATTGCAACAGGTGGAATGCTTCCAGAAGGCACAGATTCAGTTGTTATGTTTGAACATACCCAGCAGGTCGATGACAAAATGATCGAAGTTGTCAAACCTGTTGCCCCGGGTGAAAATGTGATAAAAGCAGGTGAAGATGCAAAAAAAGATGAGTGTGTACTAAAGAGTGGACATAGATTGAGACCACAGGACATAGGAGCACTTGCCGGCCTTGGTATAACAGATGTATGGGTTTATAAAAAGCCAAGGGTTTCTATTATATCAACAGGCGATGAAATAGTACCTGCTGATAAACCTATAACGCCAGGCCAGGTGCGCGATATAAATTCTTACAATCTTGCAGGACTGATTTTAAATGCGGGAGGCATCCCCGTAAAAAGAGGAATATTCAGCGATAAGTATGACATCATAAGAGATGTTGTTGAAAAGTCCTTGAAAAATTCAGATATGGTCTTAATTACAGGCGGCAGTTCTGTAGGCACAAAGGACATGACAGCCAGGGTGATAAACGATATGGGTAAACCAGGGGTTCTTTTTCACGGTGTATCAATAAAGCCCGGTAAACCATTGATAGGCGGTATTGTAACCGACATTCCTGTATTTGGGCTTCCAGGACATCCGGCAGCAGTTAATGTATGTTTTGAGATATTTGTTAAGCCTGTCCTGGAAAACCTGTCAGGGTTAAATGAAGATAGACTTGATAAGGAGAAAAGAACTGTTATGGCAAGAATTGCCAGGAATATATCTTCAAGTCCGGGGAGAGAAGAACATATAGGTGTTGCGATAGAAAAAAGGAACGGGGAGATATGGGCTGTACCTATACTAGGCAAATCAGGCCTTATTACAACTTTGATAAAGGCAAACGGAACAGCTGCAATTCCCTTGAGGAAACTTGGGGTACAGGAAGGTGAGATGGTTGAGGTCAGACTTTTTTAACACAAAATCTGTAAAAAAGAAAAGACTTTATCTTTTATATAATCTGAAAGCATTTTAACCACTTCTTCCTTGAAATCCGCCACTCTTGGAGCATCGACAGAGATGCAAACTTCACATAGGAAGAGGGATCTAAGCGGTTTCAGACATATCTCACTTTCTCACAGAAACAAACGCTTCTGCGTAAGCAAATAATTATGCATGTTTCTTCTGGGAATTGATATGCTATAAATCCTCAAATATCTTAAAAACTTTTTAAGATATTTTATTTCTGTCATTCCACGACTTGATCGGGGA
>JBGOWS010000197.1:0-4482 GCA_041478735.1 Thermodesulfovibrionia bacterium
GGCGGTTCTGGAACACGGCTCTGGCCGTTAAGCAGAAAAAACTACCCGAAACAGTTCCTGCAGTTAACAGGGAAGCAGTCCCTCCTGCAGCAGACCGTAGACAGGCTCATTGGCATTGTCTCACCGGAAGATATTGTTGTTATGACCAATAACGAATATAAATTCCACGTCTTATCAGACCTTAATGCCTTGTTTAACAATAAAAATTCAACACCCAACACTCAAAACTCTGTATTGCCTGCTACTATCTCCATGCCTTTTGCTATTATCCTTGAGCCTGCATGCAGGAATACGGCTCCTGCTATAGCCCTTGGTGTGAAATACTGTCTCGAAAAATTAGGCTGTGAAAGGGAAGATATACTCTTTATCTCACCATCTGACCATGTTATTACGTCAGTTGATCAATTCAGGGAATATGTGAAGCAGGCAGAGGTTATTGCAAAAGAGGGATATATTGTTACCTTCGGGATAAAACCTACAAGACCGGAAACAGGATACGGATACATAAAAATCAGTAAGGAGTCAGCAGTCAGCAGTAAGCAGCTATCAGAAGACACTATGCAGTCGGCAGTAAGCAGTAAGCAGAATGAACCTAATCCCCCCTTACTAAAGGGGGGTGGGGGGGGGTCTTCTCAGCCCTCTACCATAAACTATTTCAAAGTAGAGCAGTTTACTGAAAAGCCTGATTTAGAGACTGCAAAAAAATATATTGATGAAGGGAATTATTACTGGAACTCGGGGATGTTCGCTTTTAGTATTGGCACCATAATTGATGAATTTCAAAAACTTGCACCGGATATACACGAAATGCTCGACAAAAATTTTGATGAGATGATAGATAGATTTATTCAGATGCCAGAAATATCCATAGACTACTCGATAATGGAGAAATCTGACAGGGTGGTTTCTCTTCCCATGGATATTTACTGGAATGACATTGGATCATGGGATTCCTTGTGTGAACTCCTCCAGAAGGATGAACAGGGCAATATAAAGAACGGTGATGTAATCACCATAGATACAAGTAACTCCATGATTATTGGAAATAAGAGGCTCATCACCACTATCGGATTGGAGGACAGTTTAGTCATCGAAACCGGTGATGCAATCCTGATAGCAAAGAAAGGGCAGGCACAGAAGGTAAAAGAAATTGTGAAGAGTCTTTCAACGGCCAATCGCAAGGAAGCTTCAGAACATGTAACTACTTACCGTCCCTGGGGAAGCTATACAGTTCTTGAAGAAGGCGAGCGGTACAAGATCAAGCGGGTTGTTGTGAACCCGCGCGAAAGACTGAGCCTGCAGCTGCACCATCACCGGTCTGAACACTGGGTAGTGGTGAGGGGAACCGCGAAGGTAACCATAGGAGAGGCAGAAAAACTCGTCCACGAAAATGAATCTGCCTATATATCGAAATCAACTATCCACAGGCTCGAAAACCCCGGAAAAGTTCCGCTTGAATTAATCGAGGTCCAGAACGGCGAATATCTGGGTGAGGATGATATTGTAAGAATAGACGACCACTACGGAAGGGAATAAAAATAAGGGGATCATCGTGGAATTAACCCACTCAAGTACGCGAAGAGCCGTATTTAAATCTTACAAATAAAGGAATAAAGAAAATGAAAAAAGCTTTAATAACGGGAATCACTGGTCAGGATGGATCATATCTTGCGGAGTTGTTGTTATCAAAAGGCTATGAGGTGCACGGGCTCATCCGTCGGGCGAGTTCTTTTAATACCGGGAGAATAGACCATATTTACAGTGACCCTCATATACCAGGCACAAAATTATTTCTGCATAATGGCGACCTTTCTGATTCAGGCCAGCTTGCTCACCTTGTCTATAACATACAACCTGATGAGGTATATCACTTAGGCGCCCAGAGCCATGTAAGGGTAAGTTTTGATATGCCTGAATATACAGGAGATATAACAGCCCTTGGCACAACAAGATTGCTGGATGCGATAAGAAGAAGCGGAATAAAGACTAAATTTTATCAGGCTTCTTCATCTGAGATGTTTGGCTCAGCCCCACCACCTCAGAATGAAAATACTCCTTTCTGTCCACGCAGTCCTTATGCAGCAGCAAAAGTTTATGCTTACTGGATGGCTGCTAACTACAGGGAAGGATATAAGATGTTTGTATGTAATGGCATCCTCTTTAATCACGAATCACCCCGCAGGGGCGAAACGTTTGTCACGCGCAAGATCACAAGGGCGATAGCAAATATCCTTAAAGGGAAACAGAGAAGGCTCTACCTTGGGAATCTCAATGCGAAAAGGGACTGGGGATTCGCACCTGAGTATGTGGAGTGTCAATGGATGATTCTTCAACAGGATAAGCCCGATGATTATGCCATAGGTACAGGTGAAAGCCATTCGGTAAGAGAATTTGTGGAGAAGGCATTTTCTTATGCAGGCATCGGGATAAAGTGGAAAGGCAAAGGCATCGACACGAAAGGCGTTGTTGCGTCAGTAAGCAGTAGGCAGTATAAAGTAAGCAGTAAAGAAAAGGAAGCAAAAAAAGGGAAGTCCTCAGTGCATACTCCTTACTCCATACTACCGAAGGTCGGAGACACGCTTATCGAGATCGATCCTAAATATTTCCGTCCAACAGAGGTAGACTTTTTAAAGGCAGATATATCAAAGGCAAGGAAAAAACTCGGATGGAAGCCGAGGACAACCTTTGATGAGCTTATAAAGATAATGGTTGATTATGATATGAAGTTAATAGGTTTAAACCCTGTTGGTGAAGGCATAAAGGCATGTGAGAAAAAAGGATTTACTTACACAAACCACGATTTTTCGCTGTATGAGAAAATTAGGGAAAGATGCTAAAACGGACTCAGGCTAAGGCTGAGGCTAAGCATAAGAAATTAAAAGATGATTAATAGCTTAACCTCAACCTGCTGTTTTTCTTGACCTCAACCTTGACCTTGACCTATTATGTAATCAATGAACTGGCAAAATAAACGAGTATTAGTTACAGGCGGTGCAGGTTTCCTTGGCTCTTTTGTTGTAGAGAAATTACAGGAGCGTGGCTGCGAAAATATATTTGTTCCTAAGAGTAAGGATTATGACCTTGTTCAGATGGAAGCTGTAAAAAAGGTTTATAAGGATGTAAAGCCAGACATTGTTATCCATCTTGCTGCCAGGGTCGGAGGCATTGGGGCTAACCGCGCTAATCCGGGTAAGTTCTTCTACGATAACCTTATGATGGGTGCTCAACTGATGGAAGTCGGAAGGCAGGCCGGCATTGAAAAATTTGTGGCTCTGGGCACTATCTGCGCCTATCCCAAATTTACTCCTGTACCTTTTAAAGAAGAAGACCTATGGAATGGTTATCCAGAAGAGACAAACGCTCCTTACGGGCTCGCAAAAAAGATGCTCTTAGTTCAGGCGCAGGCTTACAGGCAGCAGTATGGGTTCAATGCGATCTATCTTCTCCCTGTAAATCTTTACGGCCCCGGGGATAACTTCGACCCTGAATCCTCCCATGTCATTCCCGCCCTTATAAGGAAAATGCATCTCGGAAGGTGTTTGCAAAATGGTAATTTTGAATCTATAAGAAAAGATTTTAAAAAATATCCAACGCATAATTACGACGTAACTCAATTAAATGATGAAGAGATTATTAATTTACTTTCCGAATTGGGAATTAAAGCTGTTTATAATAACTCATCACTCATCACTCATCACTCGTCACTCTCAACGATAGTTGAGATCTGGGGAACAGGGAAAGCTACAAGAGAATTTTTATATGTTGAGGATTGTGCAGAAGCTATTCTTCTTGCTACTGAAAAATATAATAAACCTGATCCTGTAAATATCGGTGCTGGATTTGAGATATCTATAAAAGATTTAGTCGGGTTGATTGCTAAATTTACTGGCTTTAAAGGCGAAATTATATGGGATACTTCAAAACCTGATGGACAGCCGAGGAGGATGTTAGATACATCAAAAGCCGAGAGGGAATTCGGTTTTAAAGCAAAAACGAATTTTGAAGAAGGGTTAAAGAAGACAATTAAATGGTATTTTTCGAACTTGTCTTAACCCTAGCCTCAGCCTCAACCTTAACCTGATCTTTTTAAGGTGCTAAAAGTAGCCTGTCCTTTTTCTCTGTCCTAAAGTGACGTTTTTATGACATATTTTCGACGCTATGACCTGATGACACAATGACGCTTAAAAAATCAGCCTGTCCCCTTTTCTTTCTCTGTTTATAAACAAAAGAAACAAGACAGATTAAAGTTTGAATCATAAAAGCTGGAGCTTCAATGGTTAATGCCTTTGGGCAACGGCCCGTCAAGAATTGACCGTATGCCGTGAATGACGTATGACTTGTCGGTTAAAGTCCGACCGTGGGAATTCGGCAGTTCACCACGTAGCTTGAGGGAGGCGCAAGGGGTAACCCGAAGCGTTGAGTTCCCTGACAAAGGCTCAGAGAGTGAGTCGAGCAAACCTGCGGGTTGCAGCGAAAGCGAAC
>JBGOWS010000074.1:0-9114 GCA_041478735.1 Thermodesulfovibrionia bacterium
AAGAAGATGCAAAGAGCAAGATTGTTATAACAGACACGGTATTCAGCATGGATGGGGACATCGCTCCCTTAAGTGAAATTTGCGATATATGCAAGAAAAACAACGCAATACTCTATATAGATGACGCACACGGCACAGGCATCCTTGGTAATGGCAGGGGCACCCTCTCACATTTTAATATAAAACCCGAACTCTGGATCATCCAGGTAGGCACATTTTCAAAGGCCTTTGGTTCATTTGGCGCATTCGTTGCAGGCAGTAGGGATGTTATTGAATGGATATTGAATACTGCTAGAAGCTTTATTTTTTCTACAGCCCTGCCCTCATGTGTAATTGCAGCGTCTATAGCTGCGCTAGAATTAATAGAAGGCAATCCTGAACTAATTAAAAAACTTTGGGCAAACAGGAACAAAGTCGTTAAATATATTAAGGATACTAACTTTGATATTATAGAAAGTGAAACCCCTATCATAACTTTTAAAACAGGAACTGTTTTAAACACATTAAGGGTTTCAAAACATTTATATGACAAGGGTATATTTGCACCGGCTATAAGGCCGCCTACTGTAATGGAACCGAGAATCAGGATAACCGTGACCGCAGCTCATACAGATGAGAATATCGAAAAACTCATTCAGACACTCAGGGAGGTGTAATTATTGGGAATTAATAAATATCGGAATCACCCTCCCCAACCCCTCCTCTACGAGTCGTAGACCATCGAGGGAGGGGGAATAAAAGAGGGAATTATAATAATATAGAAAAGGAATTTAAAATATAGTGCCCTCTCCCCCTGTGGGAGAGGGTTAGGGTGAGGGGGAGCATTTAGTAACATATGGCAAAAGGTTTTTTCGTAACAGGCACAGATACCGGGGTAGGAAAAACAGTTATAACTGTGGCCTTGATTAAGGCTATCGGACTTCTTGGCATCAGGGCATGCGGGCTGAAGCCGATAGAGACAGGATGTATAAAGGAAGGTAATGTACTTGTTCCCTTAGATGGCATGTTTATAAAAACAATTACACATATGGAAGAGACCATCAAAGATATAACACCGTGTTGTTATGAGAGCCCTCTTGCACCCTTACCTGCTTCTGAGATAGAAGGTGTGCCTGTTGACTTTGGAAAAATACAAAAGGCATACACAGACCTTTCAAAAAACTATGATGCAATTATTGTTGAAGGAATCGGCGGGTTGCTCGTCCCGATTAAAAGAGATTATTTTGTACTTGATCTGGCAAGAGACTTTGGATTGCCGATTATAGTTGTCTCAAGGCCAGACCTCGGCACGCTCAACCATACAATGCTAACAGTCAATTATGCGATAAAAGAAGGGCTTAATGTTGCGGGAATCATTATTAATTATAACCGGCCTCCTGGAGATACGCTTGCTGAAGATAGTAATCCAGAGATTATAAAGCAAATCAGTCCAGTCCCTATTATAGGGGTTTTCCCTTATCTTAAAGATTTAGAAAGCAGTACCATCGAAAAGGCCGTAGTAAAAAACCTGGATATTGAGACAATCAAGAAATATCTTTGATCGTAATAGTTCACCCCCACCCTAACCCTCCCCCATCAAGGGGGAGGGAACTTATTAGATTCGCTGATAAATATTCCCCCTCCACTGGCGGGAGGGGGTTAGGGGGAGGGGGTGCTGAACTATTACCTTTGATCTTGATTATATTTTTTAAATCAGCTTTAAATCTGTCAGCACTTTTCTCAGTTTTTCTTTATTCGCTGGAGCCATCTCGCAGAGCGGAAGCCTGAATTCCTCCTGTATCTTCCCCATCATCGAAAGAGCTGTTTTAACAGGTATTGGATTTGTTTCTATAAACATCGCTGCATTTAGAGGCTCAAGTTTATAATGTATCGCCCTTGCCTTGTCGTGCTGTCCCTTCATCCACAGGGAACACATCTGAGAAACGTCTTTTGGAGCAACGTTTGCAGAAACAGATATTACACCTTTTCCTCCGAGGGCAAGGAGTGGCAGGGTTGTGAAATCATCGCCGGAGATAACGTTTATCCTGTCGCCACAGAGTCTTATAACCTCGCTTACCTGTTTCATATCCCCTGTTGCTTCTTTTATTGCGACAATATTTTTAATCTCTGCAAGACGGGCAACAGTAGATGGGAGAATATTTACTGCGGTACGTCCAGGTACATTATATAAAACTATAGGTATGTCAACCGCCTCTGCAACTGCTTTATAATGCCTGTAAAGACCCTCCTGAGTCGGTTTGTTGTAATATGGCGACACAAGCAGCGCAGCATCTGCACCAGATTTCTTTGCATGCTTTGTTATCTCTATAGTTTCATCAGTAGAATTTGCTCCTGTACCTGCAATAACAGGAACTCTTTTATTAACGGTTTTTACTGTAAAATCAATAACCCTGTAATGTTCCTTATAGTCGAGTGTTGCAGATTCACCTGTTGTCCCGCAAGGGACAATGGCATTGGTCCCCTGAGCTATATGCCACTCTATTAAATCACCAAGTGCCTTTTCATCAACTCTCCCTTTTTTAAAAGGTGTTACGATTGCGACTATTGACCCTTTGAACATAGCTGCCTCCTTTTGTTATTTTTAGCTCTCAATTATACCCTCAAAAACCCCAACAGCAGGGCCCGTCATATAGACATGGTTGTCACCTGCCCATTCTATAAAAAGGTCTTCCCCCAGGAGATGAACTGTCACTTTCCTTTCAGCAATCCCTTTAATATTTAATGCTACAGCTGCGGCTGACGCCCCTGTACCACAGGCCATTGTTTCACCAGAGCCTCTTTCCCATACCCTCATTTTTATCTTAACAGGATTTATCACTTCTATAAACTCTACATTTGTTCTTTTAGGGAACATAAAGTGATTCTCTATCATAGGGCCATAATATGACACAGGGAAATTAGAGAGATCATTAACTACAATAACTGCATGGGGATTTCCCATAGACACACAGGTTATTTTGAACTCTCTGTCTTTAACTTGTAAAGGATAATCAATAATTCTTCTTTGCCCTTCTTTTTCAAATCCCCCCTTACCCACCGCTTTCAAATCCCCCCAGCCCCCCTTTTCTAAAGGGGGGTAAGGGGGGATTACAGGTATTTTTTCAGGTTCAAAGATCGGTTCTCCCATATCAACTTTCACAAGTTTACCTGCTTTCTCTGGTCTGATTATGCCTGTGAGGGTCTCTATATTAAGGCTGTTCTTATCAGAGAGATTCTTGTCCCATATATGCTTTGCAAGACAGCGTATCCCGTTACCGCACATCTCAACTTCACTGCCGTCCGCATTAAAAATCCTCATCTTAAAATCTGCAATATTAGAATCGTATAGAAGAAGAACCTGGTCAGCGCCGACTCCGAAACGCCTGTGACAAAGTTTTTTTGAAAGCTCGGATAAGTTATCAAGCTCGAGTTGTCTGCAGTCTATGAGTATAAAGTCATTGCCAAGACCGTGCATCTTTGTAAAATTTATCTTCATTTTATAGAAGCAGGGGTCTTTTCATTTCTTATAAGATCACTGTATTTCTCGCGTTCCCTTATTAAAAAATGCTCTCTGCCCTTGACCATGACCTCTGCAGCCCTCGGCCGGCTGTTGTAATTTGAACTCATAGAAAATGCATACGCACCTGCACTCATAACAGCAAGATACTCTCCCTGTTTTGTTCTCTTAAGTTCTCTCCCTTTTGCAAGAAAATCGCCCGATTCGCATATAGGGCCAACAACATCGCACAGGACTGTACTTCTTTTTTTTCTTACAACAGGAAGCAGATGATGATACGCACCATAAAAAGATGGCCTTATAAGGTCGTTCATCCCTGCATCTACAATAATGAACTCTTTCTCCCCGGTTTTCTTAAGATAGAGTGTTTTTGTAACAAGTATGCCTGCATTGCCTACTATAGACCTGCCAGGTTCCATGATCAGAGTAAATTTTCTGCCTTCGAGCAGGGGGATAAGATTTCTTGCAAGGTCCTCCGGAACCGGAGGTTCTTCGTCTCTGTAAGAGATACCAAGCCCACCCCCAATATCGAAGTATTTTATCTCCACCCCCTGAATATTAAGTTCATCTATGAGGAGCAGCACCCTCTTTAAGGCATCAACAAAAGGAGAAACTTTGGTTATCTGTGAACCTATATGTTTGTGGATACCGATAACCTTAATATTCTTTAGTCTTGATGCGAGCTTATAATACTCTAAGGCTTCCTCTATCGAGATCCCGAATTTATGTTTCCTAAGCCCTGTTGCTATATAAGGATGTGTCTCAGGGTCAATATCAGGGTTAATCCTTAATGCAACTGGAGCCTTTGTTTTCATTTTACCTGCAACTCTGTCAATCTCTCTGAGCTCATCTTCGGACTCTACGTTAAACATGAGTATCTTTGACCTCAGGGCAAATTTTATCTCATCTTCTGTTTTCCCAACGCCAGCATAAACTATTTTTTTAGGTGTTATGCCCGCTTTTAAAGCTACATACAGTTCGCCCCCTGAAACGATGTCAGCACCTCCACCGTTTTTTGCAAATAACCTGAGGATTGCAGTGTTTGAATTAGACTTAATGGCAAAACAGATTATGTGCGGATAGTCCTTAAAAGCATCGGCATATGCCCTGAAGTGTCTTAAAAGAGTATTATAGCTATAGATGTATAAAGGTGTGCCATATTTTATAGCAAGCTTTTTTACAGGTACTTCTTCGGCATACAATTCTCCTGCACGGTATTTAAAAAAATGCATTGAGGGTCTCCATGTACTGATTTTTTTATATTTTAACCATATTTTTCTTTTTATCTCAAGGCATGAGCAAAACAGCAAAATTTGGATTTCACTTCAGCAGATATAGTAAATTTTTATATTAAGATTTTATATTAAGAGCTATTCCAACTTTTCTGGAATCCTTTTCGTCTAAATGTCATTCCCGCTTGTCGGGAATCTTTCTTCCATCTTCCTTAGAAAAGGGAGTGAGGGAGTAGTTATTAAGAAGGATTCCGGACAAGCCAGAATGACATATAAAGAAATTAATACCTAAATTGAGCGATTCTTAATAACATAACCACGGAACTTGTTGAATTTATTATCAAACACCCCCATCCTCGCCCTCCCCCGTCAAGGGGGAGGGTATATCTATATAAACCCCCTCCCCTGGCGGGAGGGGCAAGGGGAGGGGGTTTAAAATCGCTCAATTTAGGTAATATAACTCTTATTGGAGGGAGACATGGGGAAGAATATTGTAGAAAAGATATTAGAAACACATAAGGTCTACGGTAATCTAAAAATAGATACGCCTGTTGGATTAAGGGTTGACCAGGTATATACACAGGATGCAACTGGCACAATGACCTGGCTCCAGTTGGAAGCTATAGGACCCGACAGGGTAAAAGTACCGCTTGCCGTCTCATACGTTGACCACAATATGATTCAGTCAAATTATATGAACCCTGATGACCACCTTTTTCTCAAAACTGTTGCTGCAAAGTATGGTGCATATTTCTCAAGGCCTGGGAACGGCATAAGTCACCAGGTACACCTTGAGCGATTCGCAGCCCCTGGCAAGATTGCCCTCGGAACAGATAGCCATACGCCAACAGGCGGGGGCATGGGCATGATAGCCATAGGAGTTGGAGGACTTGATGCAGCAACTGTTATGGCAGGAGCACCTTTTGAACTAAACATGCCGCAGGTCATGCTCATAAAACTAACAGGCAAACTAAACAGGCCATGGGTTACAGCAATGGATGTAATACTCGAAATTTTAAGGAGGCTTACAGTAAAGGGAGGAGTGGGGAAAATTCTGGAGTACGGCGGCCCTGGTGTTAAAGACTTAACTGTAACAGAAAGGGCTACTATTACAAATATGGGCGCAGAACTCGGTGCGACAACATCTATATTCCCAAGTGATGAAAGGACAAGGCATTATCTAAAGGCACAGGGGAGAGAATCAGACTGGACCGAGATTCATGCTGATGAAGATTCAAAATATGAGACTATTGTCGAGATAGATTTAGGTTCAATCGAGCCTATGATAGCCAGGCCTCATAGCCCTGATAATGTTCTGCCCATAAGAGAACTTTCTGGTACAAAAATAGATCAGGTCTGTATAGGAAGCTGCACCAACTCATCATACCAGACTTTGAAGTCAGTTGCTTCTATACTGAAGGGCCGTTCAGTAGCAGAAAACGTGAACCTGCTGATTAATCCTGGATCGAAGCAGGCTTATGAAATGCTTTCACGTGAGGGGCTTGCAGGTGAGATGATCGCAGCTGGTGCAAGGATACTTGAATGTTCATGCGGGCCATGCATCGGCATGGGAGGTTCACCGGGTACAGGACAGATATCGATAAGGTCGTATAACAGAAATTTCAAAGGCAGGAGTGGAAATAAAGATGCATTTGTATATCTTGCAAATCCCCTTGCATGTGCAGTTTTTGCTTTAAAAGGTGAGATAGTCGACCCACGCAAATCAGGTTTTAATATAGAGTTATCTCTTGAGCCTTCAAGTTACATAACAAATGACAATATGCTCATAAAGCCACAAAAAGTTACACATGGCATAAAGGTTATAAAAGGCCCTAACATAAAAGAGGTACCTGTCAAAAAACCTCTTCAGGAAAAGATAGAAGCAGATGTTTTATTGAAACTGGGTGACGATATAACAACAGATGACATAATGCCAGCCGGCTCTGCTATTCTTCCATTACGTTCAAATATTCCTGCAATATCAGAATTTGTATTTTCTAATATTGACAGCACTTTCAGTAAAAGGGCGAAGGAAGCAAAGTCAGCCGGTGGAGGAATTATTGTTGGAGGCGAAAATTATGGCCAGGGATCATCAAGAGAACACGCTGCGATTGCACCGATGCACCTCGGGATACATGCAGTTATTGCAAAGTCTTTCGCGCGTATACACAGGGCAAACCTTATAAATTTCGGTATTCTGCCCTTCCATTTCAAAAATACAGAAGATTACAAAAGAGTAGAAAAAGATGACAGGATACTCATAACTGACATAAAAAAATCATTAACAGGAAGTCAGTCTTACAGCGCATATAACGTGACGAAGGACTATTCATTTGAGGTATTTTCAAATCTTAATGGGAGGGAAATAGTAGTCTTATTGACAGGCGGCCTGCTTCCATATACGAGAAAACACCTCCAAAATATTTGACAAGAAAACTCTTTTACAGTTAAATTAAAAGACATTTTGGGCCGCTAGCTCAGTTGGTAGAGCAACGCCCTTTTAAGGCGTGGGTCGTTGGTTCGAATCCAACGCGGCTCACCAGAACGTCCCTATCGTCTAGTCCGGCCTAGGACATCGCCCTTTCAAGGCGGTAACACGGGTTCAAATCCCGTTGGGGACGCCAATTCTCAACTTTTAATCAAGGGAGGCTCCCTTTTCTTTCTGAGTGTGTCCCTTATCTTGCCTTCTCTATTTAATGACAGGTAAAATTATAGTCAGAGATCTATAGATTTAAAGGAGGTGTTAAATCATGTTAAGACAGTTCACACTTGAATATTGGATAGATGAGGGATGGTATGTGGGACGGATAAAAGAAGTTCCCGGTGTCTTCAGTCAGGGTAAAACTCTTGATGAATTAGAGAAAAACGTCCGGGAAGCATACAAATTGATGACGGAGGAGGAAGAGCCGGTTTGGACTTCGGTTCAGCAAAAGGAAATTGAGGTCGAGGTGTGAAACGGCAGGAGTTCATTAAGGAACTGACTGCTGCAGGATGTTATCTAAAACGGCATGGGGCAAATCATGATATCTATGTAAATCAAAAGAACGGGAAAAAAGCTCCTGTTCCTCGCCATTCAGAAATTAAAGACAGCCTTTGCATGCTCATAAGAAAACAACTCGGAATATAAAAAAACCTTATTGATATTATTCGAGATAAGAAGTTAAAACCTGAAGAGGTTATGAAATTGATTAAGGACGGGCCTGGGAAGGCCAGGAATAAATAAAAGATCGGGATACTAAAGTCGTATAAGATAGTAAGAAAAACTTTATCTCAATATAAAGTGTAAGAGACAGGATTTTACCTATCAGGCGATGTCAGTGAATTGGCACTTGACTTCTTTATCAAGTGCGCAGAACAGATGATTCTTTCGGGGTGCAACTTTCCCCTCCAAATAAAAAAACCAGAATGGATCGGCCTTGTGACTTTCCATTACTTATGTACAGCTCCACATAAGTGACGAGAAAGATATACTACAAACATTAGTGCTTTTTTCTCCTTGCACTAATGTTTGTAGTAGATCATGGTATAATGAAATATATGCTAATAGAGCATAGTAGGGAAAAACTGATCAACTCGATTATTTACTTCCTGAATAATACAAAAAATTGTGGTAAGACAAAACTATTTAAACTTTTGTATTATCTCGACTTCATACATTTCAGAGAAACAGGAAGGGCTGTTACTGGTTTAGATTATTATGCTTGGGATTTCGGCCCTGTTCCCAAAAACCTGTATGATGAAATAAATAATCCTTCCCCTGATTTGAAAGAAAATGTATTTATACCAACAAAGGCTGATAAGAATGATAAGTCTTTTGTAGAGCTTAAAGCTAAAAAGAAATTCGATAATAAATATTTCACCAAGCGAGAACTACGCATACTGGAAAATGTAGCTTTTATTTTCAGAGATGTTAAAGCCGAAAAAATTATGGAAGCATCCCACCTGCCTAATCATCCATGGGATAGAACTATTAAAACAAAGGGTGAAAAGGCAAAAATAGAGTATACTCTCGCACTGGATAGTACAGATAGTTCTTTATCCCTTGATGAAGTACTTGAGCGAATAAAGGACAAAGAGGAGATTAAAAAAGCCTTTAATGCATAAAGGGACTATCCTTTATCATCAGGCTTTTCAATTCCAGAATGGTCAACTCGGGAAAAAGCTTCTGATAATCCTTAATAGCCCTAAACAAGATGAGACTTATCTTTGCTGTAAAACCACTTCAAAGCAACAATTCAATATAGATAAAGAAGGCTGCCATTACAATAAAAATATATATGTTCTTAACCCCGATATCGATTGGTTTAAAGAAAAGACATGGGTACAGTTTCACGAATTATATGAATTCGATCCCCACAAATTTTTACAAGCACATTTTAATGGTGA
>JBGOWS010000220.1:0-4111 GCA_041478735.1 Thermodesulfovibrionia bacterium
AAATAAGCAGTAGGTAGTAAGCAGTAGGTAGTAAGCAGTAAAAGACAAAACGTAATTCGCAATACTCGAGATGTATTTTTGACTCTAAATTTTGAACTTTGAACTTCGAACTTCGAACTTTTAGTTTTAGAATGCATGCCCTATGCTGAAATGCAGTTCGCCACTGCTTTCGCCTTTTTCTTTCTGAAGTTTGTGACCGTAGTCAACCCTTACAGGTCCAACTGGAGTGTTGTACCTCAAGCCAAGTCCTGTGGTAAATTTAAAATCTACGGGATTTATGTCGCTGGCCTTTAACCAGACATTGCCTCCGTCAAGGAAAGCAACGATCCCTATGCCTTTACCTAACGAGGTTCTTATTTCAAGATTTTCCATAAGAAAGGCATTCCCGCCTGTGGGGTTCCCGTCAAAACCTTTTGGCCCAAGGGTATCCTGCGCATAACCCCTTACAGTTGTTCTGCCGCCGAGAAAAAATCTCTCAACAAGTGGAAGTTCCCGAGTCTTAAGGTAACCCTGAGCAAAGCCCCCTCTTAATGATGCGGCAAGAACAACCCTCCTGGCAAGTTCATGATAAACATTACCGTAGAATATAATTTTTATAAAATTTGTTTCTGATAGTAAAACGGGCGAAGTAAATTTAAAAGAGATTCCTGACAGGATTCCTTTCCCCGGGTTAAATGGATTATCACGTGTGTCGTAAACAATTCCTGGTTTTATACCACTTATGACAAGTGTGCCTGTGTCCTCTCTGCTCAGGATAACATCAGGTTTTACATCAAACGTATTCACAAGAGAGAGTTCATAATACAATTCAGACTTTAAAATATCACTAAATTTTTTTTCGAGACCAAGTGTAACATTATTCCTTGTCAGTCTATACCGGGTCTCCCTGGTGTCTATATTTATTTCTCTTTTGTCCTCACCGAGTAAGAATGCCCTGAATTGTAGTGGCGTGCCCATAAACCATGGCTCATAGTACTGCAATATATACCGTTTCTCAAGTGAACTCAGCTCAAGCCTTAATGAAGACTGCCTGTTCATGCCCCAGAGGTTCCTATAGCTTAAATCTATAAATCCCCTGAATTTTTCGTATTCAGCATATCCAAGACTTAGCTCTGCTGCACCTGCATTGCCCTCGCGCAATTTTATAAGTACATCCTTCTTGTTGTCATACATGTCAAGCACTTCCATATAAACATCTGTAAATAAACCTAACTTGTAAAGCTTCTGCCTTTCTTTATTAAGGATGTGGTAATCGAATGGCATGTCTTCCTTTTGTTGCAACTCCCTTTCTATTACTGTATATTTTGTATTATTGTTTCCGGTAATTATTGTTTTACCAAATAGTGTTTCAGTGCCTTCGTCTATCTGGAAGGTTATAGATGTTTTCTGCCCGACGATTTCTCTGTTTATTGATACAACTGCTTCGATAAGACCATTGGTATTGTATAAATCAATAACCCGGTATCTCGCATCAGAAATGTCTACTTCATTGTAAACATCCCCGGGTTTTATATTAATTGCCTTTAATATCTTTGCTTCAGGGATAAGATTTGCTCCGGTAATATTTACACTTTCTATCTCTGTCTTCAATCCTTCATTTAGCTTGACAATGATATCTATTTCATTTGGTAATCCCCCCTCACCTCCCTTTACTAAAGTGGGGAAGGGGGGATTTGTCTGAAACTCTTCGATATTGGCTGAGCGGTATCCGAGGGCATTGTAAAAATTTTTAAGTGTCTCTCTGTCTGCATCAATAAGGTCAGGGTTGTAAATATTTTTTTCTTTAAGGGACATAATCTCTTTAAGGTTCTTTTCTGGAAGACTGCTGCCTATCAGGGAGATATCCCTTACTCTGACCCGCGGTCCTTCGAATATAAAGAAATTAAGATATATAAGATCATCCTTTGATGTTATTACAGGGGCAATCTGTGCAAAGGGATATCCTTCTTTGTGATATAGCGATAACATCCTGTGTACTGCCTCTTCCACAATATCATCACTGAAGGCTTCTGACTCAAAAAAAGGCATTTCTTTAAGAAGGGCTTTTGTAGAGACAGCGTGGTTGTCCACTATTGAGATCTGCAGACGTTTGCCAGGGTTTACAGAGATGTCGAGTATCCCATCAGCAAAGGTATATGGTCCCACAATGGGATTGAAGTATCCAGTTATTTTATAGTCTGCCTTTATCCTCTCAATATCTTTTTTCAAAATTGTCTGGTCGTAGATATCTCCATCAGATAATTTCATCACAGCCTGGATCTTATCGTCTGCACCTGAGATTTTTATCTTTTTTATTCTTTCTGCCTCACCTGTATTAATCTGGAGATGAATGTTTATCCTGTATGGTTCTTTTAATCTTTCGATCTCTGCGTTAACGCTGGCATGTTGGAAACCCCGGAGTACTAACTCATGCCTTAAATCTCTAATAGCCTTTTCAAGAATGTCACATCTCATAGCCTGGTTTTCTTTAATAAGAAATAAATTCTTTATAGTCTTTCTGGAAATGGCATAATCACCTTCTACATAAATGTTTTTTATAAAATTCCTTTCCTTCACATTAATAATAACCTTTGCTTTTTCTCCGTCAATTGTCTCAACTAAAATGTCCTCGAACAGCCCTTTTAGAAAGGCCCTTTTTATGCCTAATCTTACACTTTCCGTATCTATTGATTTTCCGGGTTTAATGTCCATGATATTGAGAAGTTCATCTTTGCCTATCGAGTGAAGCCCTTTAATTTCCACCTCACCAACTATTGCGCCCGCGGCTTCTGAAGTAATAAACATTAAGAAATAAGAAGTAAGAAGTAAGAAATAAGAAATAAGAATGAAAAACTTTCCAATTTCCAATTTCCATTTCCCATTTCTCATTTCCCACTTATTATTCATTTGAACTCGAACCTGAATTTTATATCACCTCCTACACTTCCTTTTTCATCCCTGAGTCCTATAAGTGAGACATTCTTGTCAAGGATATATTCGAGCCTGAGTATCTGTTCTTCTGTAGAACCTAATAAGGTTGTATAGGTTACAAACAACTTGTTACCAACAAGCCTTTTTGATACGGATACCCGGGGGCCTATTGTGCCGGTGGTTTTTGAAACATAAGGTTCAACCTGAAACCTGTCTAACCCAGTTAAAGTCCTCAGTCTTTCTTCAAGGACATCCTGCGCCTTGCCTGTCAGGAATGATGTTGCCGCTCCTGCTCCAATACCTCCTTCAAGACCTTTAAGTTGTTTTCCGACCTGTCCTACTGTAAGAAGGGCAAGAATGTCTGTCTCTTCAAGATGCGGGTCGGAGGACAAAGAAAGGTTGAAATGATCTATCTGGCCTTCAAGATTTAATCTGATGTTATATCCCTTTACAATAGTCTCGGCTGTAAGATTTATAACAGGCTTGATTCTCTGCGGGTCTGCAAAGTCAGCGCTGGCAAAGATTATCCTGAATTCGTTGTTCCTGAAATAGGCATATCCTTCTGTAGATTCAAGCCTGCCAAACAGTACAGGACTTGATATTGACCCCTTTAATATCAAATCCACTCTTACAGGAGCCCTCGCAATATTATTGTCAATAGAAATATTGTTACTGCCTGACACCTTTATATTAAGTTCTGCCCTCTCAAACATTGATACCTCGGCCCTGGGTTTCTCTTTTGCTTTTGCCGCCAGAAGCCAGCTTCTCCACTCTACCGTTTTTTTATACCTTGCCCTGTTTATCTTTATATCGCCAGTAATATTTTGGGCGTCCAATGTGCCCTTATATAAAAAGCTACCATCAAAATTTATACTGAAATCTTTTGAAATCAGAATTGTTATGTTAGCAAGGTTTGCCTCTAAGTAAAATCTTTTTATGCGGAATGCCTTAAGGTAGAGAAGGCCTGACATGTTTATATCACCGCCTCCTATTTCCCCTGAAAGCTTCTGCAAAACAATCCTGTCTTCATCTATATATAAATAGCCGTTTATTGAGCTGGCGTAGTAAGGATAATCTTTCAGACCGAGGGAGGCATTTGATATGTTCATCCCTCCGTTTATCTTAGGCTTTTCCCATTTGCCCGAAATTGAAAAGACAAAATCAGCGTCTCCTTTCAGATAACCTATTTTCTTTGAAAGGC
>JBGOWS010000067.1:0-9880 GCA_041478735.1 Thermodesulfovibrionia bacterium
CCTCTTTTGTCTGCTATTGACCCATTGCGTATAACGAAAGCAGAGATTTTGCATGATCCGGGACAACGGCTTTTCTCCCACCTGTATCGCCAGATGCACATGATTGTTCATTAAACAAAATGCATGGATTCGATGTCCGAACTTCTCCACTCCCTCCTGAAGAAAGAGATAAAATCGATATCTGTCCTCTTCGTCAGCGAAGATATTCTGCCCAGAGTTGCCGCGCACCATCACGTGATATACAGCGCCTATATAATGCAGTCTTGGTTTCCGTGCCATGCAGACATAACTTTATCACATAAACTGTTTAAAATACAACAATACAAAGCCTGACCCCGCCATGACCCCGCCATTCCCGTTTCATTAACGTCGTAATAAAGAGAAGTTGGGGTGACGTCATCCCGATGTTCTGCGGCAAGGTTATAAACTACATCTACACCTTTAAGAGCTTTATTGAGCGCATTCAGTTCTCTGACATCGCCGATAGTTACTAAATGATTAAAGATAGGACTTGGATTTTTGTCGAATATCGCCAGATCATGGCCTGTTTTGAGTAACTCATCAACGAGACGGGTGCCGATAAATCCACTGCCACCAATAATGAGAATCTTCATTTCATAATTCCTCTTTTTGGAAAATACTGAAAAAGTTTCGAAAACGGCTTCAGCAGCATGGCGGGGGGATAGGAAAGCCCGTTCACCTTCCAGGCCCGGTAATTCTCAAGGACCGATCTTGCCGTATACATCCCCGGCCTGCTTGTGCCACCAGCCCTCATCTTCACGAGGACTTCAGGAATGTAAGTTGTGCTGACTTCATGTTTATACAGGAACCTGAGCATAAGCTCGTAATCCGCAGCGAGAGGAAAGTCGAGATTCAGCAGACCATATTTTTCATATACCGACCGTTTCACAAAAAAAGTGGGATGCGGCGGCATCCAGCCTGACCTGAATCTCTTTTTCTCATAAGGTCCTGCCCGCCAGCTTCTCACCACCCTCGAAGTATCAGCCCGGTCAACATAGACAATGTCTGCATAACAGGAATCAACATTTTGGTCGACGATAGCACTGACCGCACGGCTAACAGCGTTTTTATCAGCAAACACATCGTCTGAATTCAGAATACCGATAATATCTCCCTTTGCAAGCTTAAGCCCCTTGTTCATCGCGTCATAAAGGCCCTTGTCGGGTTCACTTACTACTTTAGCTATACGTGAATCGTTAGACGTGAATCGAGAAATGACATCGAGCGTACCGTCTGTGGAGCCGCCATCGATGATGACATGGTTTAAATTAGGAAAGGTCTGGGTGGCAACGGATTGAATACAATCGCCAATCGTTTCAGCGCTATTATAGACGACGGTGATTATTGAGACTTTTAAATCGTTATGCACTTTGATTTCTTGCTATTATCTTGTTTATTTCTTCAATCACTTGCTTTGGTTTAATTGATTCCATACACTTATTATTAACACCATGCTTGCATACACCATACTCGCAGGGCCGACAATTAAGTGAGTCATTCCAGACAACTTCAATGTTTGAAGCAAAAGGCTTTGTAAGCGAAGGAGGCTGCGGCCCATATATGGCCAGAGCTGGGGTTCCAACCGCACCGGCAAAATGAATTGCTGAACTATCCAGACAGATAAGAAGTCTCGCAAGACTGATAAGTGCCATCACTTGAGCAATAGTCCCTTTAAAACAAGGGATCGTGTAAACAACTGCCTTTTGTATTGCATTAACGATATCGCCATCCAATGGACCTTCAATAATAACAGGCTGATATCCTTTGCTGTATAGATAATTAATTACTTCTGCAAAGTTTAGGGCTGACCATAATTTCTCACGTTTGCTCGCACCGGGATGAATACAAACAAATTTATCTTTGGATAGATTACTAATCTTCAGGAACGATTCAGCAAATGCCACATTCGCCGGTAGTATAGGCAAAGAGGTCGACTTGTCAGCACAATTAATATGGAGATAATTTAATAACGACAATCGAGCTTCGAGCAAGTTGCTCACGTTTGCAGGATATGGCGGTGCGTCTGTCAAGAATCGACCTCCGCCGGTTAATGCATATCCTAAACTCCGCTTTGCGCCTATCATAAACATGGCAAAGGCATTCCGTACATCAATCTGAGCATCGATCGCGAGATCTATGCCCCTTCCTCTTAACTTACACATTTTTTTCCAAAAATCTCGTATATTTTTTAAACTATAATCATACGTTGACCATGGGAAGTTGACCGTAACGATGTCATTCACCAAATCTGCCCCGGCGAAGATGTCTTGTGCAAATTCATTTGCTACTAATATTATTTCGGCCTTAGGGTATCTCAATCTGAGTGCACGCAATAAGGGAATTGCCATAATAATATCCCCAACGAGATGAGATTGAATTACCAGTATTTTCTGAAATTCGGAAGGAATAGGCCCATAGTTTCTTTGGGGAATGATCCAGTTAAGGATTTTATCCAGTAAAAGGGCCTGTTTCAGTTTTCGCTGATTATAACCATTAATGATACCCTTACCCCCCTCTTTTTCAGAGGGCACGTCATGGCTATTACCAGTCATGCTTATATTTTTCATGCCCTAATGTTCTGCGGAGCGCCATTCTTATGACGTCCACGAAGAACTTTGGATTAAGCATATGGACACCCTGATTGAAGAGACTTAACAGGCTTCTTGTATCAGGAAGTTTGGAAAAAAAAGCCTCCCAGAACATGCTCGCCGTAAAATAATATGGGATTCTGGTACCTTCTTTCTTCAACTTTTTAGTTTCGGATTTCTTTCTCCCCCACCTGTCGAGTAAAGTCAAGACAGGTGGAGGTACAGAGCCGAAGGCTGTCTTGTGCAAAACCTCAATCAGGGATAAATTGGCTTTTACGGCCTTTGTCAGTCTATTTTCTTCCACAAAAGCAGAAAATGCATCCAGGTTGAATGTGGGGTCGGCAAATCTGTAAAGAGACAGATACAGATGCTCTAAGTGAAAAGTTTTTTCAGGGAAAACATTGTGATACATTACGATTGCCAATTCAGGTTCTGGTGCCAACATTTTTACTTTTGTGCCCTCAACCAGTTCTTCTCGGACAAATGGAATAAGCTTCTTTTTATTTATATAGACAAAATAGTCCGTAGCTATATCCTGATAGAAATCTATGTAGTATGTGCCACCTTTTTTACCCGGACCGATCTTCCCCTCTCCTCTGGGATCGTAAATGTTAATCTGCAGTGGCGCTATTCCGTGTTCCTTATATCCATTGCTAAGAAATATTTCATATCCTTTTTTATAAATATCTTTATTGCCTAAACAGATAATATCAGTATCATTGGGTGTTGCGGGATATGGCTTTATAGACTTAAATACCGCGTATGGAATCCCTGAGGAGGAAAGAAGTTCACCAGCCTTTGCAATAACGCTAAGAGTCTTTGCAGCGCGTTGCTGGAGGTGTTCATACCTTTCTTCAAAACCGGCAATCTTATCTATCTTATTTAGATTGTCCAGAAACAACAGTTCCACTCTGTTTTCGAAAGCTAGTTCGAACAATTGATTTAAATAATGCTCTGAAAAATTAAATGAGGTCACCGGATTCGCAAACGGAGATCCTATTATTTGCATCAGCTGAATTGTTATCGAGTCTGTCATCATTTCACTCCTGTCATGCGTTTAATAACTTCGTTCACTGAATCCAATATAGGGGAAGTACCGTCTAAAACAACGGCATTGAATTCTTCACTCAACTTTTGATAGATAACTCTCCTTTTTTGCAGAAAACCTATTGACGGAATGTCACTTTTTCTCCGGAAGGCAACGGCGGGGGGAATGTCTATTAAAAAGAGCAGACCTGGTGCAGGAAAGTATCTAAGCAGAGAATGGACTGTTTTTTCGATATCAGGAAACAAAGACTTGTTAAGGAAGTAAAGGTTTATCGCCACATCGAATACATATCTGTCACAGATTATTCTTCGGCCAAGTAACAAGGGAACTTTAACCTTTAAAAAAAGCCAGATAAAATAATCAACCATGAGAACCCGGCTGTATATGAGGGAGAGAAAGCCATACTTTGCCGAAACCTTTTCTTTCACCTGTTCATAGTCTTCGTTATCTTTTTTCATATCGGTCTTCCTGAGCACGGTACGGTGAGCCATGGCACGCAAAGGACGTAAGAATATTGGCTGTGCATTTCCCCAGACATAGCTGTAACGAATTCCCAGCCTGTCGGCCTCCGTAACAAGTTTCTTGGCGAGGGTGGTCTTGCCGGAACCGTCCATTCCCATTAAACAGATTAATTTAGGCGGATTCATGAGCGTTGCTTCATGTAAATAGTCTCAAGGCGCTTGGCGATGCGCTCCCATGAAAATTTCTTAACTTTTTCACACGTATTAATACGTATGTTTCCCTTTTTGACCTCCGTCAAAGCGCTTAAGATCCCGCTCTTATCAGAGACGAAATAAAAACCATCTCCCTCCTCAAGCAAGTCCGGCAGTCCACCGAACCTGTCGGATATTACCGGGAGATTGCAGGCCATCGCTTCCAGTACAGTCAAAGGTATTTCTATTGCAGATGTATTGTGCATTCCCGGGAAAATGTAGCAGTCAGCGAGCTGGTAGACCTCCTCTATGCTTTCAAAATGCCTCAGCCAGACCTGACAACCGGCATCTTTTAGGACACTCGCAATAGCATCATCAGGCTTCATAGTCAATGCCCCCACAACAATCGTTTGTATGGTTCCGGAGAATTCCCTTTGAATGCCGCAGAGCATATTTACACCTCTCTGGGGACTGATGTGGCCGACGTGGAGAAGTACAAATTTGTCGGCGGGCAACCCATATTTATCACGAAGCTGCATTTTTGTATTTTCAGAAACAGGCCGAAACTTTTCAAGGTTTATGCCGGGATATAAAAAATCGACAACTGCCCCACTGTCTTTAAAAAGTCCCTCGTTGCGTCTGGATTGGAGCAAGAACACCTTGGGTTTCATTGCGGGCAGGATAAACCTTATGCTCTTAGTCGCAGTAGGTTTGGGAACAGACATAACGGTTAAGGCAGTTGGGTGAAGCAGAGAAAGCATCTTCGTGATAATAAAGCTTCGCGGCGTCGGCCCATGCATATAGTGGATTATATCCGGCGCAAACATCTTTATCTCTTTAAGGGTCTTTAAGCGAACCGTCTGCCTTGGATGGACAACCATTACATCATGCTTTTTTTCAAGCTCACGCATCAAATTAAATGTAGTATTTTTCATCCCTTCATCGATATAGCCGGTTATATCTCCTAAGAATAAAATCTTCATAATCCCTTTATCGTTGTGTTGCTCTTTTTCTTGCACCAGAGGCTGCCAAGATTCGGTAGTCACCATGCTGTATAATTCTTTTCATAGCGGCTTTAGAACGATATATGAATTTCAGTAGAGAGAATAATTTCTTATTTAATATATTATGTTTTTTAAACCATAAGAGATTATTTTTATTTAAGATTTTCCTGTGTTGATCATCGAGTTTCCACAGTATAGTCATAGTTTTTGCATCATGATGCAGCCGTTGTGCGGCAAGCGAATAATTTATCCTGTGGAATTTAATTCCCTTCACGACAGCCCGTAGCCAGAATTCAATATCCATGCAAAAGTCGTAACTTTCATCAAAATAACCGATACGGTCTATTACGTTTCTTCTGAAAAAGGAGGCTGGCTGGGAAATCAGGGCACGCCCGTAGAGAAGGATATTCTTATCATAACCTATAGTCTTTCTGCTCAATAAATGATTTCCCCGTGTGTCGATGATCATATAATCTCCATAAATAAAATCCACTTCTGGATTCCGGGTAAAAGCTTCTACCACAGCTGACACAGCACATGGCAAAACTATATCATCAGAATTCAGATAAGTAATAATATCTCCTCTTGCCATGCGTATCCCTTTGTTAATCGCATGGGTCTGACCATTGTCTGGTTCAGAGACCCAGGTGATGTCTTTGTCATATTTCCTTAGAAGGGCAAGAGTATCATCTGATGAACCACCATCAACGACAATGTGTTCGATATGCGGATAATCCTGTTTCTTGATGCTCAGTATTGTTTCTTCAATAAATTGCCCTTGGTTAAAAGACGGGGTTATTACAGACACAGTTGGCTTCATAGTTGATTATCTCTTTATATCTTCCTTGTTATTTTGCGGTAAACATTTTTCTCTCTTAAAGCGATGAAAAAGAAAATAAATAACAATGTATAGAATATATGGAAATTGATCAATTGCCATAAAATAGTCGACCATGATATTACAAGTAACAAAAGCATTGACAGAGCAATGTAATATAATTGGATCTTCTTGAAAATGTTCCGGTAGGCAGTTGTAGTTATTGCGCCTAATAAGAATGGAAAAATAAACGTACCCGCAAAGCCAAAATCATCATAAAAATACCGTAAATATGTAAAAAAAGCTATTTTACTTTTATCAAAGGAAATCTGAATAGGAATCATCTGATAGTCTGTTTGATGAGTAGGGTAATCCATTTCGATATTAAGTCCCACATGCCGTAAAAAAACCAAAAAAGGGCGCAGGCTTATTTCTATTACGTAAAAAGTCACACGTCCGTACCAGTTCGTGTGAAACTCATCTTTTACAACACCATCGAATGTATAGAGCGGGCCCATCGAATAATCGTAGAAATGAACAACAACAGATGGAATTTCGACACCGGAATACATTTGCTTATATTCCCCGATGTCATACTTTTTCAGGAATATACCTTGATACATAAAAAGGACAACAAATAGAATCAAAAAAAATGCTATTAGTTTGTTTTTGAAGAGTTTCTTGACCATAGCTTTTAAATCAAAAGCCTTATGTGAGGCATCGATCTGTTTCCCTAGCATAAAACCGGAAAAATATATTATGAATGTGTCCATAGTATGAGACCTGCCTAAATATGCCGCATCGAAGACGATAGTACTTATTATAGGAATGTATATGGGCAAATATTTTTTATTATAAAACATCAAATAGATAGAACTAAGAATAGCGGCGAAATAAGTACATGCCCTTAAAACGTTCATTATCAGGAATCGTGAGACACCTGAAATTACTCTGACCGAAAGATCAGAGTATTCATAGAAAAACTGTCTCCGAATGTACTCAGGATCTGAAAAATATGTGTTGATACCGAATTTGCTTAATACTATAAATAATAAAGCTAAAGACCCTAATAGTCCAAGGCTGCCGAAAATGAGAATATATCTCTTAATACGCTCTTCTGATATATTATTCTTCAAACGAAAGTTATTTGTATTTGGAAGACGCTGTCTACTTACCAAAAGGCATCCCAAACAAAATGAAAAAAAACTTCCAAAAAAGATAACTATTGTCTCATCAGACGGAGAAAAATAATCAAGAGGATTTAAAAAATATATAACAAGGGATGAGCCCCATATGGCGGCGTATATACCAAGCGGTGTAAAATAATATTTGTAAACCTTTTTTGAAATCAGCAAGAAGAGGATTGCAAAGCAGGCCGATAGTATACTAAATATCATAAGTATCTTTTTGTGGAGGAAAATTCAACACGCGTTAGTATTTCTTCCCACTTTTTAACGTAATTCTCTAATGTCATTGCAGCCGTAAGGTGGTGCCCCTTCTCAATCAGCTCCTGTCTCAAACTTTCATTTTTCCAAATCAGGGATATTTTGTCGGCAATATCTTCGACACTAAATGGGTCAAAAAAAAGAGCGGCATCTCCCAATTGCTCAGGCATTGCAAACAGATTGGAACATAACACCGGTGTTCCGACAACCATGGCTTCCAGGGGGGGAATATTTGTAGGGCCAAAGAGTGAGGGATAAACCAGCGCTTTTGATAATTTGTACAGTGCAATTATTTCTTTTTCATTTACGAATCCGAGGGCATGCACGTTGTTCATAGAATTTGTTTTTATAAACTCCATCACACAAGCAGAGTTATCCTTTGCAGATCCTGCGAGTACCAGATTTATTTTCTCTCCCCTTTCTCTCTCTAATAGAAGAATGGCCTTCAATAAGTTTAAATGATTTTTATGAAACCAAAACTGGGCCGGGTAAAAAAGGTATTGCTCTGGCAAGGCGAACTTACGCAGTGTCGCACGGCTTTCTTCATCGCTCATCTTCCCGTAATCATAGGCTGAGCTCTGGGGAATAAAGGGAACAGCAACTGTTCTATTTTTTGGTATATCAAGGAAGTCCGCTAAATGTTCCCTACCCAACTCGGAGTCCGCCACGGTTACCAATGAGGACTTAGCACAGTGCTTATAAATGGTATCTCTGCGAAACCTCTCTATTAAAGGATATTCGGGAAAGTGCGGGTAAACTCGATGCATGAGGTCATGAATTGCAATGATATAAGGTATTTTCATCTGAACGGCAGTTGGAGTAGGATAGGGGAAAATCAGCAAGTCAATCTCATTTTTTAGCGAATTATAGTCTTGAAAGAAAAGACGAGGAAATTTAAGGCCCATCATTGAAGAAGCGGTCAGGAATTTCCCTGCACGAGATCTGTTTTTTAGTGTGGCATATTCGACGTCAAGTCCTATCTGACGTAAGAAAGCTGGATCATCTGTAATGGCTTTGACCTCATGCTCTTTGCCGTGAAAATACAAAGCAGTCAAGACATTCAGAGAATATTGATAAATTCCTCCCCCCAGTTGGTTGTTCTTAAAAAAAACACCAACTCTCATTTAGCACGTCCATTTAATAATACTGAAGGGGAATTATATAACAAGAACATCTGATGATAAGAGAGAACAACCCTGCGGCAGAGACCGCAGGGCGTCAAAGTCAAAATTCAAACAGCCTGAGTTATTCAAAGTCTTTTTCTCCAATAGTGCTAAGTACATCGGAACTGCGGCAGAGACCGCAGGGTGTATTAATTATCAAAATGACTCTGCTTAATTTCGGCAACCGTTTCAGCATATGCACTTAACTGGTTTCTTTTATGAGGTGGGAAATCTGATCAATCCGTATATTTAAATAATTTCAGCCATTTTTGTGCTTTTTCATTGATATGTCTAATATCGTCATCCGTTAATTCGGACTTGTAACCGCCGCTTTCACCCTTTCTCATAAACCTGACATCGGAATCGAGCATTACATTACCCGTAGAATAAAAATCCTCGTCTCTTTTCATCGAATTAAATGATGCTTTTTCTACAGCAAAATCTAAAATACCATCTGGGATTTTTAAACCTATTACGGTATATATCCTATCAAGAACGCTTTTTGCATCCATTTTCAAATCTTCGTATCGAATATAATTAATCATCTGTGAAGGACTTGTTTTGGTACACCAGCCGTCAACGTGCCGGCACCATGTTTCAATTCCAAAAGCATTTGATCGAACCATGTCGGATATACTACCGTTGAAATTACCCAAGTCCTTTGTCAAGAAATTGTAATATGACACCATAACATCTTTGGGGTCCCTAACTATATAAAATAGTCTATTGTAATAAGGATTATACTCAGAATGACTCTTAATAACTCTGAATCCGGGAAAACCTAATATCTTAGTCTTAAGTTTGCGATTTATATGAATATCCGGAATTAAAGTGTGTGCATTGAAGAACGTTGCTCGACCATCTATGCCACTGCATTTTAAATGTACATTGGCCATCAAGAATGACAACCATGTTATCCCCGATTTTGGAAACGCAACCAAATATACATCGTCATGCAGAGCATTTTCGGGTAGAGTATTAGAATGCATTTCTCTTTTCAATAATTGCTTAACCTTTGCTACTTGCATCCTGATCAATTTTGTCGTTTCATTAAACATTGATAAACCTCTTCCAAGATTATTTCCATAAAATCTCTATGACATTATTAACTCTCTGCCAATTCTGCTATTGAACTAACTAA
>JBGOWS010000240.1:0-3782 GCA_041478735.1 Thermodesulfovibrionia bacterium
CTCAATTCTGTTGGTGCACCTTCTGTTTTAATCGAACTCCCTTTACCAAGGTTTCTGGTTTATGACCAACAGATGAGAACAAGACTGATCAATTCAATTTTGAACGGGATTGCAGCATATGGGCAATAAGAATTTAAAATATAAATTGCAAAATGCAAAAGCCAAATTTTTGGCTGGAGACATTTTACATTCAGAAAAGTAGTATGAACATCAAAAAGGTATCCGGGATAATATTACTGGTTATACTCTTTCTGGCTGGTGTTGCAGGCGGATATCTTTATTTTATGAAGGTATTTTCTAAAGGGAAACCCGAGGGGAAGATAGGGGAGACTTTAACTGCGACGGAAGACCTTTTTTCTCTAAGAATTTATTACCCTGTAGGCAATCGGCTTCAATTGGAGGAGAGAAGGCTTCCAAGGAGGACTGCGCAGATTGCAATTGCAGAGGCTGCAGTGGAAGAATTCCTTAAAGGGCCTGCAGATGCACTAAAGTCAAATATACCTAAAGATGCGAGGCTCCGCGGAATTTATAAAGATGCAGACGTACTCTATGTTGATCTATCAGACGAGTTCAGCAGGAATTTCCAGGGCGATGTTGTTACGGAACTTCTTCTTCTCAGGGGACTATATGAGAGCCTTGTTTCGAACGTACATGACATCCAGGATATAAAGGTTCTTATAGAAGGGAAAGAGAGAGAGACGGTCGGAGGCCATTTTTATCTCTTATATCCTTTAAAAGAAATGGTTTCGCATGAAATAAACATGTCTCAATAAGACACAAAGGACAATGAAAAGGTCATTGCGAGGAGGTTGATATGTCCGACGAAGCAATCTTAAAGCCTGAAGATGGCAAGCGAAAAGAGATTGCTTCGCCTTCGGCTCGCAATGACGGGAAGAGGCATTTTTAAGTGAAAATGGATAAGAAAGACAGGCCAATTGGTGTCTTCGACTCTGGAATAGGCGGGCTCACGGTTTTAAAAGAAATAATAAGAGAACTGCCAAATGAAAGTACAATTTATCTTGGAGATACTGCGAGGGTTCCATATGGTATTAGATCACCGGAAACGGTCATCAGGTATTCGTTTGAAAACACTAAATTTCTCTTTTCGAGAGATATTAAACTCCTCGTAGTTGCCTGCAATACAGCATCATCCATAAGCCTGGATGCAATCAGAAACAGCATTTCCATCCCAGTTATTGGGGTTATTGAACCTGGAGCAAAGGCTGCTGTTAAGGCTACAAGGAACAAGAAGGTTGGAATTATCGGAACTGAGGCGACGGTAAAAAGTAATTCCTATGCGCAGGCGATTAAGGCTATTAATGAAAGCATAGAGGTATTCAGTCTTTCATGCCCTTTATTTGTGCCGCTTGTAGAGGAAGGATGGACAGAAGGGGATATTGTTACCCTGATTGCCAAAGAATATCTTGAGGGTATGAGGCATAAAGCTATAGACACCCTTGTACTTGGATGCACACATTACCCTTTACTGAAAAAGGCTATAGCCGGGGTTATGGATGAAGGTGTCAGACTCATAGATTCTGCAGTTGAGACATCGCATGAGGTTAAGACAATCCTTAAAGGTATCAACTTAAACAGGGAACAAAAAGGTATGCCCTTAAGGGAGTTTTATGTAACTGATTCGCCTGAAAGGTTTTTAAAAGTTGGGGAGAATTTCCTGGGACAGAAGGTAGAGCATATAGAGAAAATAGAGGTTGGTAGTTAATATAAACATATTAATTGAAATGTCATTGCGAGGGGACGCAGTCCCCGGAGCAATTTGACACGAAGTGTCATTCCGAGCGAAGCGAGGAATCTCATAGGGGTTGCTTCGCTAACGCTCGCAACGACAATGTAAAAGCATTTATACTCAGCGTCAGAAGTCGTAATCAATTTGTCATTGTCCGGCTTGACCGGACAATCCAGTGTTTTCTGGATTCCCCGATCGAGTCGGGGAATGACGTTGTTGTTGATTTATGACGCTCTGTATAGCAGTGAGTTAAAGTATATAAAGAATGGAGGATAGATGAGACCTGATGGAAGGAAAAATAACGAGATACGTAATGTAAAGGTTAGTAGGGGTTTTATAAGGACTGCGGAGGGTTCAGCGCTGATTTCGATGGGAAATACAAGGGTGATATGTACTGCCTCGATAGAGGACAGGGTCCCCTTTTTTCTAAAAGATCAGAAAAAAGGGTGGATAACAGCAGAATATTCTATGCTTCCGAGAGCTACTCAAACGAGAACCGTAAGGGAGTCCAGCACAGGCAGGATTAGCGGGAGAACCCACGAAATACAAAGGCTTATAGGCAGAGCGCTCCGGTCTGTTGTTGACCTGTCGGATCTCGGAGAAAGGACTATATGGATAGACTGTGACGTGATACAGGCAGATGGAGGCACAAGGACAGCAGCGATAACAGGTGCCTTTATATGCTTATCAGATGCGTTGAACTATGCACTAAGAAATGGTCTTATATCGAGGACACCTCTTAGGGACTATCTGGCTGCAATCAGTGTGGGGGTTGTTGATGGTGAGCCGAGGGTCGACCTCTGTTATTCAGAAGATTCCATTGCAGAAGTAGACACGAATGTTGTGATGACAGGAAGCGGGAAACTTGTTGAGATACAGGGAACTGCGGAAGGAATGCCTTTTTCAAAAGATATGCTTAACAGCCTTATAAAACTTGCAGAGGAAGGCATAAATAACCTGATAAATATACAGAAAAGGTTAATAGAAGGTGAGATAGACAGTTACTGAAAATATGTTAAAATAAATAAAATGATTTTTACAGATTGTCATTCCGAGTGTAGCGAGGAATCTCTTTTTCAATAATTTAGATTGCTTCGTTGCCCCGAAAACATTCGGGACTCCTCGCAATGACATTCTCATAAATCTTGTGTAATATAGGTTAATAGAAAGGTTTAGGATTGGTTTTTCAGGAGGGAATAGATTGAGCGCTTATAGAAGTCTTTTTATCTGGTTGTTAATTGGAATTATGATGATACTTCTTTTCAATATTCTGGGTTCTCCCAAGAAGATGGAACAGGAGATAATATTTTCTGAATTTATGACCAGACTGGAGGCAGGTGAAGTCGAAGATATTACTATAAAAGGAAGTGTTTTAACCGGCCAATTAAAAGACGGCAAGAGTTTTAAAACATATACCGCAGAATATCCTGATCTTGTAACGGTTTTAAGGTCCAAGAATGTAAGGATTACTGTAAAGCCTGAAGAACAGAATCCATGGTACTGGAACCTCTTTTTTTCCTGGGGACCCATAATTTTTCTTGCTGCTATCTGGATTTTCTTCATGCGACAGATGCAGACAGGCGGGAATAAGGCATTGTCCTTTGGTAAGGCCAAAGCAAAGTTGGTCTCTGAAAAGTCAGTAAAGATAACTTTTGCTGATGTGGCGGGAATAGACGAGGCAAAAGGAGAGGTTCAGGAGATTATTGATTTTCTCAAGGATCCTCAGAAGTTTCAGAAGCTCGGGGGTAAGATTCCTAAGGGTGTACTTTTAATTGGTGCACCAGGTACAGGCAAAACCCTTCTTGCAAGGGCTATAGCAGGTGAGGCTGGGGTGCCTTTTTTCTCAATGTCAGGTTCTGACTTTGTGGAAATGTTTGTTGGAGTTGGCGCCTCCAGGGTCAGGGACCTCTTTGATCAGGCAAAGAAAAGTGCACCATGCATTATTTTTATTGATGAGATAGATGCTGTTGGCCGTCACAGGGGAGCAGGTCTCGGCGGTGGTCACGATGAGCGTGAGCAGACCCTGAATCAACTC
>JBGOWS010000286.1:0-3009 GCA_041478735.1 Thermodesulfovibrionia bacterium
TCCTCCTCCATATTGACTACAGATCCCTGTCAGTGTATACAGCGGGTACAATCTTGCAGATATCAGTTTTGTCAGAAAAGTCGGTACTTTTTACACTTACAAGTCCCAAGATTGTCAAATAAGTAGGAAACTTAGGCTAGTTCATTAGATATTTTCTAATCTGGAGAAAAAGAGGTGGCAGGCACTATCATCATTTCAGACATTTAGTGATGCAATATTTTATCTGAAACCCAATAAAAGCCCTTCGGGCAATATGCCCTATCAGCAAGGCAAATTGCCTTATAGAATTATCTCCTTTTTTGTAAAATCCAAATAAATCAATAAGTTATATTCTGGCATTTTTCTTGCTCAATAAAGTGGGAAGCCTGATCTTTCAGGAAAGAGATAGCCAATGATAGAAGGGAAAAAATGGAGGAGGTGAAAATGAATTTACATGATGAAATAGCAAGTTTGGCGTATGAATTATACGAAAAAAGCAAGGGGATCGAAGGCTGTGACCTTGACAACTGGCTTGAGGCAGAGAGAATTGTGATGTCAAGATACACTCCACAGGAAACAAGTAAGACAGAAATAGTTAAATCGCCTAAAAAGGTAGCCCTCAGGACAAGCACAAAAAAGTCTGAGACAAAAAAGCGAAAGGCAAAACGATAGCCAGTAATTTTACTTTCTAAAGTTGGAATGTTATCAGCCTCGGAACAAAAGGCATTGCAGAAAATAAACTGATATATCGCAAAGAGCAAAGGAATTTTAATTTAGGCAATATATCAAAAGAAAATTGTGAGATATGGACAAACTGTTATGTAATTTTAATGTAAGACTTTTCTTAAAACAAACCTTTCTTTAGGAGGCGTAAAAGTGAACTGCCCTTTTTTGACCGGAGATTATTTATTAACCTGCAAGGCAAATAATATTTATGTCCCGACTCAATTTGAAATTGAGGAATATTGCAAGAATAAAAGACACACGATATGCCCCTTTTTCAAATTTAAGGATCACCTCAAAAAAGAAAAATATCCTGCTGACAGTAATATTTCAAAGAACTAAAGCCATCGCTCACTTTTAACCTGGATTGACTTGAAAGACAATTGATTTTTGCCACCATTTGAGTCGGAGGACTTGCAGGTGGAACAAAGCATAAACTTCACTCCATGCATGGTAATAAAGGAAACAAAATGAGGGCCTTTACCTGATCTTGAAACGTTGTTTTGGTCCGCAGGCACTTTGCTGATAGCTGTAATTCCGGGGTTTCTTATTAATTATAATTTCATTTTCGCAGTGCCTTCATGAATATAACCTTATTATCGCCTTTTGAATAATAATCAGGTATGTGTGCTACTTCAAGGTAGCCATTTTTTCTGTAAAAATCTCTTGCAGGCTTGTAATCACTTCTTGACGATGTCTCGATAAATAAATACATTCCTCCAAGCTCTGCTATATGTAATTCTGCCTCACAGAGTAATAAACTGCCGATACTTCTGCAATGCATATCTTTTTTTACAACAATCCAGTATATATCAAACCTGTTTTCAGTCATCGGTATCCTCCCGTAACTGATATATCCCACGGTTTCACCTTCAACATCAGCAAAGATGAATTGATATTCACTATAACTGCCTTTTTGCAATCCGTCTTCAATAAGTTCAATTGCTACCTTAATTTCTGAAGGAAAAAAAATTCTGGTTGACTGGAGTAATCTTTCTACATTTTCTTTATCATTTGAGCACAGATATTTCCTTAGTTCAAGACCTGTTGTACCGTTTATGTACCGAATAAATCGCATATCAATTGATAAACTAAATGTGGTGTTTCAAAATATCTTTCTTGCTTTTCTTCGAGTAGATATAGGCAGCAGCTATTATCTCTTTTATCACATCTTTTGCCTCATAACCGCCCTCTTTCGCTGCAGCGATAAAGCCTGAGTCCGGAGCAATACACGGAGTGGCATTCACATCGATTACAAAAATATTCCCTTCTTTATCCATTCGTATATCAATTCTCGCATATTCGCTCAGGTTAAATATTTTCCAACACTTAATTGATTGCTATATAGCTTAATTCTGATAAAGGGTCGTCATAAGGGTTGAATTGTCTTAAGGTATTTTTATATTCGAATGATTCCCTGTTCCACTTTGCCTGATATCCGACAATCTTTGGCTTTCCCTCTGGCCAATCATGGAAAAGCATCTCAGCAACCGGCAGTACCTTTATGTTTCCACTTACAGTTTCCAAAAGTGAAATATTAAATTCTCTTCCATCAATATACTGTTCAATTAATAACGGTTGTTTTCGGTATGTCTTATACATTGAAGGAAGAACACCTGTAAGTTCTGCAATATCATCAAATACTGAAGAATCATCTATACCGATAGAACTATCTTCTAAAGCAGGTTTTACAATCCGTGGTGGGGGTATGCTTATCTTTATTTCTTGCCCCCTGTATTCCCCTGATATGGCGTAGTTGATATCTGGAACTTTTTCATAATCATCTTTGAAAGTCCCTTGTCATTTGTTGTAAGCACAGCTTCATAATGTGACCCTGTAAAAGAATAATTCGCAAGCTCAAACATTAGTAAAAAATACGGTTGATGGCTGGATTCACCTTTAAACTCTTCAATCAGGTTAAAAATGATATCAGGCGCATATTTTCTCAATGAAATCAAAAGCGAAAAAGCTGATTCACTCAGAGAGCATGTCCCTCTCCTATCCCCAACAGGAAAGACTTTGAAATCATGACCGAGTTTCTTGAGAGAATCTGTAACAAGACTTATTTCATCAAGTACATCTACAGAATCTCCCTTGCCGGAAACAGGTTCATTATATACAACGGCTATTTTCATATGAACTATGTATACGCCCTTATTAATTAAAGGGTTTATATCATAACATCGCAAACTAAAAAAATATCATAACATCGCAAACCATTTTTAACATCGTCTAAACTTCTCCCAAAAACTTTTTGGGAGGAGAGAGGCGATGAAGAATCAAAATGAGCATGAAAAACGCTGTAAA
>JBGOWS010000103.1:0-7184 GCA_041478735.1 Thermodesulfovibrionia bacterium
AGGAAAAAGCATCCCTCTACCGACCCTGTTAATGCACTCCTGTCTTTCGGGTACACATTGATCTTCAATGAAATCTCTTCCCTGCTTGACGGCCTCGGTTTTGATCCCTACCTTGGATATTTCCATGAGGTGGAATACGGGAGGGCATCACTGGCTTCTGACATTCAGGAGGAATTCAGGGCGGAGGTTGACCGTTTTACGTTTTTTCTTATAAACAACAGAATGCTGAACAATGAAGACTTTTTCCCAAATCAGAAAGACGGCAGCGTGTATCTGAAGAGAGAAGCAATGTTTCAGGATACAGGCGGAAAGGCTTGCAAATTTCATTAAGAGCGGTGAAATGTACAGACCGTCCAGGATTGAGGGGTAGATATGTTTTATGTTGTTTCATATGACATCCCCGATGACAGGAAAAGGGACAGTGTCTCCAAAACTCTCCTTGATTTCGGCGCAAGGGTACAGTATAGTGTTTTTGAGTGCATCTTAGATGGTAAACTGCTTGAAAAGATGACAGCAAAGCTGTCCAAGATGATTTCCGATAAGGACAGCATGAGAATTTATGCGCTATGCGCTAAGTGTGAGGGCGTGGCGAAGGTTCTTGGAAAAGGAGAACTCTCAAAAGACGAAAATGTCTTTATTTTATAGATGGTTATACGAACTTTTTCAGGATGGCAAAAACAGGGGCAGGTTACAGGAAACGATGCAACCCCTTGTAAGTAATATATAATCCGTTCTTTGACAACTGAAGAAATATTTATATTAAACTGGTATAATTGTTAATAACTTCGGGTTACAGAAAAGTATGTTCTAACCTGTTGATTTTATTGGTAAATAAGGAGGTGCTGTGAGAAACTAAGACTTGATGAATAAAGGATTTGATTTTGCAAGAAATAAAAATTTTAGGCGACTGCAGGGGGAGAATCAGATAATATTTGGCAATAGAGGCTCTTGCAAAAGTATTAAATGTTCACCCTCCCCAACCCCTCCCATCAAGGGAGGGGCCTGATAATAAACCATCTTCTCCGCCTCAGGCGGATGGGAGAGGGCAAGGGTGAGGGGTAAAATAGACTTTTGCAAGAGCCTCAATATATAATATATAATAAAATTATGATTGCGATTGTGGATTATGGGATGGGAAACCTGAGGAGCGTTGAGAAGGGATTTTTAAAAGTCGGGGTAGACGCGAGGGTTGTCTCAGACTCTAAGGCAGTAGATGATGCCAAGGCGATTGTTCTTCCAGGTGTCGGGGCTTTCAGGGACTGCATGAGAAATCTTAAGGAGATGTCCCTTACAGAATCGGTTGTGAGGTCAATTCAGAAAGGCAAGCCATACCTCGGCATCTGCCTTGGACTTCAGGTATTATTCACTGAATCAGAGGAGTTCGGTGTTCACAATGGATTTGACATCTTAAAAGGTAAGGTTGTGAGATTTCGGTCAAAGCTTAAAATACCGCATATGGGCTGGAATAATGTAAAAATTTTAAAAAGGCCGCCAATCTTTGATGGCATACCTGACAGGTCGTTTTTCTATTTTGTCCACTCCTTCTATGTCGTGCCTGATGATGTTAATACAATTGCGACTACGACTGAGTATGGCATAAACTTTACTTCTATGGTCTGGAAGGAAAACATCTTTGCAACACAGTTTCACCCTGAAAAGAGTCAGGAAGTTGGTCTTAAGATTTTAAAAAACTTCGGAGATTTTGTAAGGAAGGCTTAATTTCAGAATTTGGTTGGTCTTTGGTTAATCTTCTACCCTCCCCATAAAACCGTCTTATCCTTACCCTCCATTTTTGCCCTGTAGAGCGCCTTATCAGCATTGCGTATCAGCTCCTTCCTGTCCTTCCCATCATATGGAAAGGTTGCGATACCTATGCTGATGGTAATGTTATCCCGCGGAAAGGTCTTCCATGTGCGGTGCAATTGTTCCTTGACGGACTTCCTTATCCTTTCAGCCACCAGGAATGCCTCGTCTTTCTCTGTCTGGGGCATGATAACCGCAAACTCTTCTCCACCAAATCTTGCTATTACATCGATAACACGTAAGCTGCCTTTGGCGATATTGGCAATACACCTTAATGCCTCATCACCAGCAAGATGACCTTCTGTATCATTGAAGAGTTTGAAATCATCTATGTCCATCATCATCAATGAAGAGGATAAGTTGTGACGCTCTGAACGCTGGAGTTCTTCGAAAAATCTCTCCTCGAAATACCGTCTATTAAAAAGGTCTGTCAGAAAATCTGTAATGGACAGCCCCCTCAGATGGCCTGCAAGACTATAATACATTGTCCTTTCAAGTGCAATAGATGCGTACGATGCAAAAGAGCGTAGAAGAATCAGGTCCTCTTCTGAAAAGACCTCTCCCGTTATCTTATCAGATATATTGAGCACGCCAATGGTTTCCTTACCTATTTTCAGCGGGATGCTAATAAAAGAGCCTGTCCTGTATTTCGGCCTTTTCTTCGGGAAACCCCTTTCGCCTCTTTCGATATCATCCACCATGAGTGGCACACCCTCCATGAATACCTTCCCAACAATCCCTTCACCTACCCTAATCTTAATCTCACCCAAAAGTCTTTTATTTATTCCTTTTGCAGCCTTTATGGTAAGATAGGATGTATCCTCGTCAAACAACATTAAAGAGCCTTTTTCTGCATACGCAAGATGCATTGACATATCAAGTATAGCTTCATAAAGCATATCCGGTTCTTTAACAGGGTTAATGCGTTCGGCCGCCGAATTCAACACATCCATATCCTTTATACGTTTATCATAAATATCCTCTACCTCTACAAGCCTGAAGATGAAACCTGCAATCTTGCATAGATCCGAGATAATATCCGCATCCTCCTGAGTGATATTGGAGTTAAATATGCCCAACAGCCCGGTTATCTTATCACCCGATATGATAGGAAATGCATAAATGGATGTAACCTCATCGCTAAATCCCAATCGCAATAGTTCCATCACATTCTCAGAATATATTGGCTTCTGTTTATCAATCACCTCGGATATGATGCCTGTAACCGATAATTGCAATGACTGAAGATGTTCTTTCACCCTGCCTGTTGCCATTCTTGGACTGAAAATACCATTTTCCTTTATCATTATAAATGCACTATCCACATTGAACAGGAAAAGCAGGATATCCGCTAAAATATCACCGACCTTATCTGCCTGTTCATCCAACTTTATGTCGGATATAAGGCTGAAGATGGTCTTCATCAATCTGTATCTCTTCTCATTAAGGCTACCTTCATAGCCGCTCCTGAGAAAAAGATTAAATATTGACTGGATATGTCCCGCAGCATTCTGAATGTCTTCATAATCCCTGACAATAATCTCCCGAGACCAGGATTTGAGTTGATCCGGGAGTAGACCATAAGACTGACCTTCTCTTCTATAAAAATCCTCAAAATCCTCTGCAGAAAGATATACACCACCGTCTGTGATAATAAAGACTGAATTGTTGAAACGGGCAGGTATGAAGAAATGGTATTGCCCTGCAGGCCCTTTAAAGATGGATACATTCCTTCTATGGATCGTCTTCTCCAGGCTGCTCTTTAAAAAATCATTATACTCATCCCGGCCCCTCGAAGATGCCTTGATAACTGACAAAAGCTTATTCTCTCTAACCGGAGGCATAATGATATTCCCCTTATCCCCGTAGATGGAAATAGAAAGACCTGTCAGGTTTGACAGGTGTGTCTGCAGAGAAGATACATTATCGATATCAATAATCTCCATGGCTACTTCTTGACTCCTTGTAAGGTTGTTGCATTAAGCTCATGATACTCAATTTTAATAAAGTGATGGTTATATCATAAACCTTAGGCCGACCTGGTAGTTCCCGGGTATCTCTTCTCTCACCCATCTAACCTGTGCCAGGACCGGTATTGTGACTGGAGGCTCGGATATCGGGAACCATACCTGAAGCACAGCCCCTTCCTCAAGTGACTGCCTCTTCGTCTGGATTCTCATCCCGCCGCTACTTAAGTTTAAGATCTCACCGTGGACGACAACCTTATTCGGAAGACGGCCTGACTCACCTAATGCCATATAGCTTACAGGCCGGGTGTAAGGAAAACGAACACTCACTCTCTTCTCTTCTGCCTGCCAATCCATATGGGAATCCTCCATCTGGTATTTATGAAAATTTTACATTTACCTTTATCTGATATTTGTAAAAACATATTACACTCTCTTCGTCCTTATGTAAATAACCAAAATTGGGTCGGCTCTAAAGAGGCCACCCAAAAGTGTATATTCTAAGCTTGATTTCCTATGAATCTTATGCTATATGTAAATCTATGGGTAACATCTCTTCTGACAGGATTCAGGGGACGTCTCCTTCCGCCGCTTTCATTTTCTATCGCCCACAGACCGAAGTGGCGAAGGAACAGGTGTTCTACAACGCAGAGACCTGGCACATCCTTTCTCTGTCATCTTCACTTTCAAAAGCAAAAGAGGGGACAGCCTCTTTCCCTGATATCTCTTTCCTTTGTTCAAGATGGAAAGAGTTACTCGACAAAGGGCTTGATGAACTGAAGGAGTCTGGCGAAGGTGGGAAGGGGGCAGGTTTTATTGATATACTTCAGAGCCAGCGGAGGCGATATACCGTAAAGGGTATAGTCCTCTCAGGCCAACCATCAGCATTACAGCAACAAGAGAAACAATATTTATTCATTCTGGAAAGGTTCAATCCAGACAGTGTGAATCTCTCCATGATTTTTCGGCAATGGAATCTTAATCATCGGGAACAGGATATAGCGCGATTGCTCCTTGCAGACCGCAGTAATAAGGAGATAGCTCATGCCCTTGGTTTGAGCCTCAATACGGTTAAGGGGTATATGAAGCTTCTGATGCGAAAGCTTGGCGTCAACAGCCGGGCAGGAATCATCGCCAACTTCCTCACTGGAAGGAATCCCTCCTCCTGACCCGAAAAGGTGGCAGGATTACACTATATCTTTTTGTAACTGCTGCAAAAGGTCAATGATACTCACCTTTAATAAGGGGTGTTTTATATCCGGTGCAATCTCACATAAAGGTCTTAAAACAAAATCCCTCTTATGCATCAATGGATGAGGGATTTTTAAATTATCCTCATTTAAGATAATATTGTCAAAAAGTAAAATATCGAGGTCAATTATACGCGGCGCCCATTTTAATGACTTTTCCTCGTGAGCCTTCGGCCTGCCAAGCTCTCTTTCTACACCCTTTAATATTCTTAAAAGCGCCGCCGGCTCAAGTCCTGTCTCTATTTCTATCGCCATATTTAAAAATCGTGGCTGGTCTTTTAACCCCCATGGCTCAGTCTCGTATAGAGAAGAACGCTTCGTAACAATGATTCCTTTTTTTTGCAAAAGTTCTATTGCATGTAGACAGTTTTCTCGCCTGTCACCAAGATTAGAGCCAATACCAATGTAAACTATAGCCACAAAAGTTATTGCGTTTCTTGAGTTTATTGAGTTTCTTAAGTTACTAAGGAGACCATAAGTAAGAGCACATTGCTTATGTTTCCGTCATTCCCGCAGTTCTTAAGCGGGAATCCAGTCTTTTCTTTGGTTTTTCTGGATTCCCGCTTTCGCAGGAATGACCAATTATGAGACTTTACTAATGAACTCATTAGTAACCCGATGAACCCAACGAACCCTATAACGTTTTCCCTATCCTCTCGACCGCCTCTTCAATTCTATCCACAGATGCGGTTAATGCAAATCTCACATATCCTTCTCCTGCCTCTCCGAAACCATTACCAGGTGTTGCAAGGACTCCTGCTTTGTGTAGTATATGTGTTACGAAATCCATAGAAGCGAAATGAGAAGGCACCTTTGCCCAGATATAAAAGGTCGCCTCAGGCTTTATTAGATGCATGCCAAGTTTCTTTAACCCGTTGTAGAGTATATCCCTTCTTTCCCTGTAGGTTTTCCTTATCGCTGAGAGAATACCATCGTCCATATCAAGGGCAACAATAGCTGCCTCCTGTATGACCTGAAAAACACCCGAATCGAGGTTTGTCTTTACCTTCCCGAGACCCGCCAAGACTTCTCTGTTTCCAACTGCAAAACCTATTCTCCATCCCGTCATATTATATGTCTTTGAAAGCGAATGGAACTCGATGCCCACATCCTTTGCGCCAGGCATTTGCATAAAACTTAACGGCCTCTTATCGTAGTAGATTTCGGTATACGAAGCATCATGGCAAACAATAATGTTGTATTTTAAAGCAATTTTTATAACTTCCTTATAAAATTTTGCGGGGGCAATTGCTGAAGTGGGATTATTAGGATAGTTTATAAAAATAAGTTTTGTCTTGAGAAATATCTTTTCGGGTATTTTATCGAAATCTGGCAGGAAACCTTTCTCCTCTTTGAGAGGCATTATATAGCTTTTCCCGCCTGCAAACAAAGTGCCGGTTGAATAAACAGGATAGCCAGGTGATGGCACAAGGACTATATCGCCAGAATTTACAAATGCCAAAGGGATATGGCCTATACCCTCCTTCGAACCGATTAACGAGAGCACCTCTGCCCGGGGGTCAAGCTTAACAGCAAATCTTTTCTTATACCAGTTCGCAACCGCCTCTCTGAAAGAGAGCATGCCTTCGTATGATGGATAACGGTGGTTAACGGGGTTTTCAACGGCTTTTTTCATCGCGTTAACTACGTTAGAAGGCGTAGGGATGTCAGGGTCGCCAATACTCAGGTCTATGAGGTCAGTGCCCTTCTTTATCGCATCCTGTTTCATTCTGTCTATGGAAGCAAAAAGATAAGGCGGTAGATGCTCAATGCGTGAAGCTAGTTCAAAAGAAACTTTTTTCTTCAAGACTACCTCCTGTTTTTAGACTACCATATTATATACCATCTCCTATGAAAATTAGCTTATCTTGGGGGGTAAGGTAAAAAAAACTTGACGCAATGATCTTCTTTGCTATACTTACTTTAACTGATTGATTAAGTATTTAAGAAGAGTTCATTGCAACAATGTAATTGGAATAATTTCTAAGGCGAGATTAGATGATGCATTAAATACGCTTAGGGGAAAAAAGGAAATTATGGCTGAAAGGCTTATTATTTTTTAGGGGGGAGGGTATGAGGGTAACATTTTTATTTGTAAGCATAATGTTTTTAGTCCTTTATTGTCCTGTTGCACAGTCAGAAGAGCAGCCGCAGGCAACAGATA
>JBGOWS010000309.1:0-2645 GCA_041478735.1 Thermodesulfovibrionia bacterium
AAAAACTTCAGGAAAACCTTTGCAAAAAACAGGATTTTCAGGGTACAAGTCATACCCTTGAGATAAGGGGTTACTGTAAGAAATGTCAACAAAAATGAATCCAAAAGAACATAAAAAGAAGATAACAGGATAATATGAGACACCGCAAAAGACGTCGTCAGAGACATCATACATATGAAAGAGTAGTGCTTATCGGGAATCCAAATGTCGGCAAGAGCGTCATATTTGGTCTTCTTACCGGAAAGTATGTAACAGTTTCAAACTATCCAGGCACAACTGTAGAGGTCTCGCATGGGAATATCACTATAGGGGATAAAAAACTTCTTATTATCGACTCTCCCGGCGTAAATAACCTGACCCCAATGAGCGAAGACGAGAAGGTTACAAGGGATATATTATTGAAAGAGAAATCAGAGGCTGTCATCCTTGTTGGAGATGCAAAAAATCTAAAGAGAGCCCTCATGTTATTAATACAGCTTTCAGAAATGGGACTTCCGTGTATTCTCGACCTTAATATGGAGGATGAAGCTGAGTCGAGAGGTATAGAGATAGATTACCAAAAACTGAGCACATTACTTGATATAGAAGTTATAGGTACGGTCGCCCCTCAAAGGAAAGGCCTCAATAGATTAAAAGAGGCTATTTTAAACCCTCGCCGCCCTTCGATAAATACTAACTATGGTGATGTAATAGAGGATTATATATTAAAGATATCAAAACTTCTTCCTGAGGCAAACATCTCAAAGCGATCAATAGCATTGATGATACTTTCAGGTGACGAGACCTTTAAAGATTGGCTTATAACAAACTTAACCCCTGATGCAATCAAGAAGGTGGAAGAACTACGGGATGAAGCACAGTCAAACTTCAGGGAGCCCCTCTCTCATAAAATAAGTCAAAACAGGATAAAACTTGCAGAGGAAATACGAGAAGGGGTTCTTAAAAACAGTTCTCCTGAGTCGGGATTCCTTGCACAGAAACTCGGTGCATGGACAATGCACCCTGTGTTTGGAATACTATTCCTGCTGATAGTCCTTTTTGGTTTTTATGAATTCGTAGGCAGACTGGGTGCAGGTATCCTCGTTGATTTTCTTGAAAAGGTTATATTTAACAATTACCTCAACCCTGCGATAGAAAAGACAATAAAGGCCGTCATTCCTGTGGCCTTTATACAGGAGATGCTTGTAGGCCATTACGGGGTATTCACTATGGCATTAACTTATGCTGTAGGCATCATACTCCCCATAACTGCTACATTTTTCCTGGCATTTGGCTTCCTCGAAGACAGTGGCTATCTTCCGAGACTTGCTGTGATTTCAAACAAGGCGTTCAGGTTTCTCGGCCTGAATGGTAAGGCTGTCTTACCCATGGTCCTTGGTCTCGGCTGCGGTACAATGGCCACAATGACAACGAGGATACTTGAGACAAAGAGGGAAAGGGTCATCGCAACATTTCTTATTGCACTGACAATTCCATGTTCTGCACAGATCGGCGTCATATTTGGTATGTTAGGATTTTTTCCTGTTAAGGTAGCATTGTGGTGGGCAGGGAGTATAATCCTGGTTCTTATACTTTCGGGATATATTGCATCGAAAGTGGTCCCGGGAGAAAAACCGGATTTTTTTATGGAGCTGCCGCCGTTAAGGGTGCCGAGCGCAAGGAACATTATAATGAAAACACTCAGCAGGATTGAATGGTATCTTAAAGAAGCAGTTCCACTATTTGTGCTCGGTACCTTAATCCTTTTTTTGCTCGATAAAGCAAAGATACTCGGCTGGATAGAAACTACAACATCACCGATAATCGTGAATCTTCTTGGATTGCCTGCAAAGGCAACAGAGGCACTTCTTATGGGCTTTCTAAGAAGGGACTACGGTGCTGCCGGCATGTTTGACATGGCAAGGCAGGGCCTACTTAATGAAAAACAGGTCATAGTGGGTCTTGTAACATTAACACTGTTCGTGCCGTGCCTTGCAAACTTCTTTATGATTATAAAAGAGAGAGGGTTAAAGACAGCAGTTTTAATGATGGTTTTAATAATTCCATTTGCCCTGCTTGTTGGTGGTTTACTTAATTTTATACTCGTTCAAATGCGGTTTTAAATGAATATTTCAGAAAGTCGGAGTTTGAATGTTTGCGTGTTCTTTTTTAATCTCTATACTCTCAGCATCTTTCTCGGTATATTCTTCCACAACAGGCTTTAATATCATTTCTAAAGGATAATCATCAGGGTTAAGTATTTCAACTCCTATCAAGTTCCCCTTTTCGTCCAGATCAATGTTGAGATTTTCATTGATTTCAATTGTTCTACCACATTCTTTTCCCTGAAGCCTTATATAAAGAGCTTTTGCATAGCGATCATATTCTATCTTCATATATCCTTCTGCTGATTGCAAAAATATTTGTCCCGAAAATATCCCCTCACCCTTCCCCTCTTGAGAGGGGTGCAGGGGTGTGTTCTCCTCCCTTGCCTGCCCCGCTTCGCGGAGCGAGGCCGGGGATGGGAGGGGTCAGGGGAGGGTGTTATTATTTTCATGCCCCTTTGTGAGCCAAAGGCTCATGTGGGTTTAGGAAGTTTTGTAGGGCAATCTATAATCTCTAATCGATGATGATAGCCTTTCAAATTCAGGGTCTTTATGAACTAG
>JBGOWS010000280.1:0-3146 GCA_041478735.1 Thermodesulfovibrionia bacterium
AACTACACTTTTACACTAATGTCATTCCCCGACTTGATCGGGGAATCCAGTGTTTTCAATGACTTCTGGATTGTCCGGTCAAGCCGGACAATGACAAAATCCTACTTTATGGACAGACTCTAAATAGTAGGTTATTATACTTAAAAGGAGAAGGATAATGCTTGATGCGAGGTTTGTTAGAGAAAATAGCGATACTGTAAAAAAATCTCTTAAGAACCGGAACTATACACTTAATCTTGATGAATTTTTGAAAATTGAGGAACAAAAGCGCTCGCTTCTTAGAGAATCGGAAGAACTCAGGAATAAAAGGAATGTCGTATCTGAGGAGATAGGAAGGTTAAGAGCCCGGAAACAGGATGCATCAAAACTTATTGAGGAGATGAAACGGGTATCAGACAGGATTAAAGAACTTGACGATAAATTCAGGACGCTGGAGGCAAATACAGACGATTTTCTATTGAATGTTCCCAATATCCCCCATGAATCCGTACCACTTGGAAAGGATGAGACAGAAAATGTAGAGGTAAAGAAATGGGGTGAGCCGCGACAATTTGATTTTGTGCCAATGAATCACTGGGATATTGGTGAAATGCTTGAGATTATTGACTTTGAGAGGGCGTCAAAAATTGCAGGGGCACGATTTTCCCTATTAAAAGGGCTTGGGGCAAAGCTCGAGAGGTCACTGATGAACTTCATGCTGGATCTCAATACATCAAAAGGATATAAAGAGGTATTCCCCCCTCTAATAGTAAATAGAGAAAGCATGAGGGGAACAGGTCAGCTTCCTAAATTTGCCCATGAGTTATTCGTAATCTCTGACCCTGAGTTTTATCTTATACCAACAGCAGAGGTGCCTGTAACAAATATCCATAGAAATGAAATCCTGAGTGAGAAGGATCTTCCAATTTATTATACTGCATACACACCCTGCTTCAGGCGCGAGGCAGGCTCATATGGAAAAGATGTAAGGGGTCTTATCAGACAGCACCAGTTTAATAAGGTAGAGCTTGTTAAATTTGTAAAACCTGAAGATTCTTATAATGAACTTGAATCTCTGACAAAAGATGCTGAGGATATCCTTCAGAAGCTAGGTCTTCCATACCGCGTTGTAGCGCTCTGTACAGGAGATTTAGGATTTGCTGCTTCAAAGACATATGACCTTGAGGTATGGCTCCCGGGCCAGCAGAAATACAGAGAGATCTCTTCGTGCTCGAATTTTACAGATTTTCAGGCAAGAAGGGCGAATATAAGGTTTAAACGGGAAGGAAAGAAGGGCACAGAGTTTGTGCATACACTGAACGGCTCCAGCCTTGCCATAGGTCGCACACTCATAGCAATACTTGAAAACTACCAGCAGAAAGACGGAAGTATAGTTGTCCCCGAGGTACTAAGACCGTATATGGGAGTGGAAGCAATAAGATAATCCAAACATTCATGCCGACATGTCGGCACAAAGGAGCATGAAAATATTGTACTGTCATTCCCGCTTGTCGGGAATCCTTCTTTTCTCCTCGAATCACCAGATCCCAAAAAGAAAGATTCTGGACGAGCCAGAATGACAACAATTGAAGCATATAGGTATTCCCGGGACAAACTTAATGCTCATCAGAAAATGATTTAACCAGTATAAAAAGATTGGTAGAAGTTGGGAAGAATGTAGGGATTGAAATTATTGACCATATAATTATCACTAAAAATGGTTTTTTTAGTTTTACGGAGAAAAGATTGATGATACAAAGTTGACAACCACTTTATATAATGTCAACTATATTGCTACAATGTTGACATCTTCAAGAAAGCAAGATGATAACGATAGGGAGATATATTCAGCAAAAAGGTAATTATAAAGCTTTTATCCCTGAAAAGTTCCCGCCCAAAGGGTTGTTTTTTCATGAGCCGAAGATAATAAAACTTCTTTCAGACGCAAATTTATTATTGGGTAAATTAGATAAAGGGGAAAAATGCGGTCGGATATTTGTTTATAAAGAATATTTAAATCTATTCGAAAAATAAAGAAAATCCTCAGGTTGAATTTAAGATAAAATAGAAAATCTAACTCAAAAAGTTAAAGCATGGTAAGATTCTGGGCATAGAAATAATTGATCATATTATCGTTACTAAAGACAATTATCTCAGTTTCAAGAAAAGGGGGCTCATAATAAGTTATGAAAATCAATTTTACGAAAAAACAATATGAAGATTTAGTTAAACTGGTATATTTAGGTACCTGGATGGTTAATGCACATCGCACCGATGATAGAGTTGAAAAATATGAGGATTTAGAACAGTACCTTCTTTCTTTTTATAAAGAATTCGGGATGGAAAATTTCATTTTATTTGATGAAGAACTGAAAAGATTTTTTCCTACAAAAGAATTCGAAGAAGAAACAGATGTAGAACAATACATAGATGAATATAACAATGATATTTTTTGGGAAGAATTAATAGACAGATTAGCCAGGCGTGATTTTATAAGAGAATATGGTGAAGAGAACGTGCTCAAAATGACCTGGGAAGAACGCTTTGAAAAAGAGCAACCGTTTATCGACAAATATGACGAGGAATTTGAGAAGAATGGGATTGAGAATTTGGATATTAAAAGATAAATTGGTATGAATTTTTTATAGTTAATCTGCACTTCTATTGACAGACGAGAACATGGTTGAATATAGATTGAAGATTCCAGATCGGCCGACTTTATAAAATAAAAACTCTATCTGCAAATAGCGTCAGTCTCAGTATTAACTACTTCCTGAAAGCCGCAGTCGACGCCCATGTCCATATGTGCGTCTTTCACCTGCAACTAAACAAGAGCAGCCTATTGAAATTATTGAGGATTACTGGTACAAATATGTATGTCTAAAGGAAATCATCGGGCCATAGAAGGGGAATAAATACAGGATTGTGGGAAAGGTAATTATCGAGGAGAAGAGGTGTAACGAGGCCTAATGCCGCGCATCTTCGATAACATAGAACAGCATCTTCTTTCCGCTCTTCGTGATACTCTTAACGTTTCTGATCGTGCGGATTTTTGTGTGGGATATTTCAATCTCCGTGGATTAATAAACTAATGCCAAAAGATAAAAAGATTCAATCGCAAGAAAAGTTAAGGGCGATTCAAGAGGAATCGCAGAAGCAGGTTTTGC
>JBGOWS010000206.1:0-4354 GCA_041478735.1 Thermodesulfovibrionia bacterium
CGCAGGTAAAATAATCATTGGTCTTATCATCTTTATTGGTTTAGTGACATTGCCCTTCGTGATGACCGGGGGGAAGGTGGCTGCTAAACCTGATCCGAAAATTGATACCCCTGAAATTCTCAAATTGCCAGAGAATGAAAGGAAATGCGTAGAACCTAAGGCATTCATGAAGGGTGAACATATGAAATTGTTGAATGAGTGGAGAGATTGGGTTGTTCGTGAGGGCAACGGGGTTTATGTAAATGCTGAGGGGAAAATGCATACCATGAGTCTGCAGAATACCTGCATGAGGTGCCATTCAAACAAGAAGAAATTTTGCGATGAATGCCACAATTATGCAGCGGTAAAACCTTACTGCTGGGATTGCCATATCGCCCCGAAGGAGAAAGAGTCATGAGCATGGATAGAAGAGAATTTTTAAAGATAGCTGGTATTTCTACCATATTGGGCATTGGAGGCGTGTCTGCTGTTCATGGTTTAAGAAATTGTGTCGAGGCTTCGCAGATCTCGCCTAATCCAGAAGCTTTAAAAGCAAAGAGATGGGCCATGGTTGTTGATATGAGCAAGTTTAAAACAGAGGAAGACTACCAGAGATGTATTGATGCATGCCACCGCGTTCATAATGTCCCTAACATAACTGATAATCCGAAACATGAAATCAAATGGTTATGGAAAGAGACATATGAACATGTATTCCCGGGCACTGCAGATGAATATCTCTCAGAGGAAGTAAAAGAACTACCATTCCTGGTTCTTTGCAATCACTGTAACAATCCACCTTGCGTAAGAGTATGTCCAACAAAAGCAACTTTCAAGAGAAAAAGTGATGGTATTGTCATGATGGATATGCACCGTTGTATTGGGTGCAGGTTCTGCATGGCTGCATGTCCGTATGGAGCGCGGAGTTTTAATTATAAAGACCCAAGACCATCTATCAACGCGGAGAAAGAAAATCTGGAATTTCCAACAAGGACAAAGGGTGTTGTGGAGAAATGCACTTTATGTTATGAACGGCTTGCAAAAGGCCTTCAGCCAGCATGTGTTGAGGCATCTAAGGGTGCTTTGATCTTTGGAGATGTTGAAGACCCGAATTCTGAGGTCAGAAAGGTCCTTGGTTCACGCTATAGCTTTAGACGTAGACCTGAGCTTGGAACACAGCCCAGTGTTTACTATATATTTTAGGAGGTAATAATGCTTGAAAAGGCGATATACGGAAGTCGAAGATACTGGGTATGGATATTCTTTTTGCTCGCGCTCATCGGCGCAGGATTTGTTTCTTATCTCTACCAGTTCAAAAATGGTTTGGGAGTGACAGGCATGAGCAGGGATGTCTCATGGGGTCTCTATATAGGCCAGTTTACATTCCTCGTTGGTGTTGCAGCCTCAGGAGTTATGGTTGTTCTGCCTTATTACTTGCACAATTATAAGAAATTTGGCAGGCTCACCATTTTAGGTGAATTTCTGGCTATTTCTGCGGTTGTAATGTGCATGCTATTTATTTTTGTTGACATGGGGCAGCCACTCCGTGTCCTCAATGTTATACTCCACCCAACCCCAAACTCGGTTATGTTTTTTGATATGCTAGTCTTGAGTGGTTACCTCCTTCTGAACGTATTAATCGGTTGGACAGTATTAGGCGCTGAGCGTAAAGAAGTGCCACCTCCGAAATGGGTGAAACCTCTTATATATCTTTCGATTGCATGGGCACCTTCCATACATACTGTTACAGCTTTCCTTTATGCTGGACTCCCGGGAAGGCATTTCTGGCTTTCTGCAATTATGGCAGCCCGATTCCTGGCATCAGCGTTTGCAGCCGGTCCAGCGCTTCTCATTATCCTTGCCTTAATTGTAAGAAAATACACGAAGTTTGATCCTGGTAAGGAAGCCATACAGTCGTTAGGTAAGATTGTTACTTATTGCATGCTTATAAATGTGTTTTTCCTTGGACTCGAATTCTTTACAGCATTCTACAGTCAGATACCAGGACATATGCACTCATTTGTGTATCTCTACTCCGGGTTGGAAGGACATAGTAAACTCGTTCCTATAATGTGGCTTTCCAGCATACTTGCTGCGGTAGCGCTTGTCCTGTTGATTTTCCCACAGATAAGGAAGAATGAGGCTTTATTAGCAGTTGCTTGTGTATCAACATTCTTTTCTTTGTGGATTGATAAAGGGTTTGGTTTGGTTGTAGGTGGGTTTGTACCAAGTCCTTTGGAAAAGATAACTGAGTACTGGCCTACGTTGCCTGAAACGTTAATAACACTTGCGGTTTGGGCGATCGGATTTTTAGTGCTGACTATACTTTACAAGATAGCAGTCTCAGTAAAAGAAGAAGTAGTTTTTGATAAGTATGGTGAAAGGCAAGTTAGAACGGAATAGTAGATTTTTTTAAAGTATTTAGAGGCTCTTGCAAAAGTATCAAATGCTCACCCTCCCCAACCCCTCCCATCAAGGGAGGGGCTTGATAATAAACCCTCTCCCCTTGTGGGAGAGGCCAAGGGTGAGGGGTAAAATAGACTTTTGCAATTGCCTCTTTAGTTTAAATTAAAAGAAAACCATTTTGGTTTAATATAAATAGGGAGGTGAAACATAAGTGGCATTTATTGTTTCGGTGGATAGAGATAAGTGTGAAGGTTGTGAAGAATGCGTTAGCAACTGTCCAGTGGGTGTATTCCAGATAGTTGATGGCAAGGCAGACCCTTATCAGGCTGACTTGTGTGAAGGTTGTGAAACTTGTGTCAGTGTCTGCTCAACTGGTGCAGTGACATTAACAGAGCAGTGATGCTAAAAGAGATGTAAATAGTAAGTATGTTCCAATGAATTAAAAAAGGGGATACTGGACTTTCCGGTATCCCCTTTTTTATGTCTTATGCCTTCGACAAAAAAATTTGTTATTTAACCCGAAAAATGCATTTACTGACAGGCATATATGCAGAAAAACCTTTACCAATCGCAATTTGGCTTTTAATGCGATATATTTGCGATGCATAAAAACGAACAGGTTTATTCGGTAAACAAATGTCCTACAAAGGTGGCGAGAGTAAAGCTTTTTCTGCACACATGCCCGCCTTCTTTTTTTCATAATTGCATTTTTGGGGTTAAATTAGCCAGTGAGGAGGATTTCTGGAAGAATTAGTATCAAGATACGGGTATATTGCTATATTTATATTTACATTTTTTGAAGGTGAAAGTGTACTTATTGCAGCAGGGTTTCTTGCTTACACCGGCTGTCTTGATGCAAATGTAGTAATAATTGTTTCGGCTTTAGCCTCATACATAGGTCACAGCACATTTTTCCTCATCGCCCTCCACAGAAGGGAAGCATTCCTTAAATTTACACAGAAGCTGATAAAAGTTAATTTGTCAAAACTTGAGTTATTGATGGCGAGATACGGCATCGCATCTATATTTATAAGTCAATGGATTTACGGGTTCAGGCTGCTAAGTGCAGCAGTACTTGGTCTTTCGCGCATGGGTAAGAAAAAGTATTTCTTTTTTCTGCTTATAAGTTGCCTGATATGGGCAGCTATATGTACCTATGCTGGATATTTCTTCGGCGCAACACTTAAAAATATCCTCGGCGATGTTAAAAAATACGAACCACATATTGTAATAGGTGTTCTGGTAGCGGGCTTTATAATATGGTTTATAAGGGACGTGAGGAAGAGGAGAAACCCTGAAGATACATGAATGGCGAAAGTGAAATTGTAGAGCTTAATATATCTAATATCTAATCTTCCATTGTCATCTACGGTTTTTGAATGTAAATCTCCCAATAACCTTTTTCATTATAGACAGTTTCATATTGATATCCGTGCATTTCAGCAAGCCGCGGGATTGTTTCCTCAATAAAAGCGGTTACGTCACAGCTTATCTTTAATATCGCTCCGCGGGGTAATTTTTCCATCTCCTTTTTTGTAGTGATAATAGGATATGGACAAACTGTTCCGAGAAAGTCGAGGGTTTCGGTTGGTGTCTTTGATTTTAAATCAGTCATTGTTTTAATTCTCCTATATTTTATTTGAAAGAGATTTTAATTCAATTGGTGACCATAGGCTATTATATCATTCTAAAAGTCTTTTATTAATGCCTATTGGGTATCTTTATAACTATTTAAGGACAAATTCGTCAATACAAAAATGTAGTTCTTTTAATCCCGGCTTTAAATTTGATAATATAATCAATAAAAACAATTTTAGGGGATAGGATTAGAGAAGCAGGGCAGACAATATTTCACATGCACCTTCATCTTCTGGGAGGCCGCATAATGCACTGGCCGCCGGGATAGATGGTACGGGAGATATGAAAAAGGATGAAGGAGAAAAAGGATCCCGATTGCTTATTCATGGAA
>JBGOWS010000079.1:0-8656 GCA_041478735.1 Thermodesulfovibrionia bacterium
ATCTTACCAGACCTGGTCTTCGGGAGTTTCTCCACGAAGTAGACCTCTTGAGGTGAAGCAAAGGGCCCTATTTGTGTACGGATATTGTCAATTATCTTCTTCTTGAGGCTATCATCAGGCTTATAGCCTTCTTTTAGTATTACAAAAAGGACAATGACCTCTCCTTTTATCGGATCAGCCATACCCACCACAGCAGCTTCTGCAGCAAAAGGGGCTGCAACAGTAGCACTCTCTATTTCCGCGGTGCCTATCCTGTGTCCGGCTACCTTTAATATCTCATCAGCCCTTCCCAACAGCCAGAAATATCCTTCCTCGTCTTTCATTGCATAATCTGCTGTATAGTACATGTCTTTGAATTTCGACCAATATGTTTCCCTGTAGCGGTCAGGATCATTGTAAACTCCCATCAACATACCAGGCCAGGGCTTTCTTATTACCAAATAGCCTTTCGTTCCAGGAGGCACAGGATTCCCTGTGTCATCTACTACCTCTGCGTCAATTCCAGGTAAAGGCAAAGTTGCTGACCCAGGCTTAAGGGGAACAAGCTCTAAACCAGGAGCAGGTGATATCATCATGCCTCCGGTTTCTGTCTGCCACCATGTATCGACTATCGGGCACCTTTCATCCCCTATAATCTTGTAATACCATTCCCACACCTCCGGGTTGATAGGTTCGCCAACGCTTCCCAGGATTTTTAAACTGCTTAAATCATGCTTTTTAATCCAATCTTCTCCGAAGCGTATAAACATCCTGAGCGCTGTCGGAGAAGTATAAAATATTGTTACACCATACTTTTCAATGATTTCCCACCACCTATCCAGATAAGGGTAATCCGGAGCTCCTTCGTATATAAGAATTGTCGCACCATGAAGTAAAGGGGCATAGACTATAGCTGAATGCCCTGTTACCCATCCTACATCCGCAGTGCACCAGTAAATAGATTCGTCAGATATGTCAAAAACCCATTTATAGGTAGAGTAGTTGTAAACCAGATATCCACCTGTAGAGTGGACAATCCCTTTGGGTTTTCCAGTAGTACCTGATGTATAAAGTATATACAGTGGATGTGTGGATTCTACAGGTTCAGGTTCCACATAGGTTTCAGCACTCTTTACCACTTCGTGATAAAGCAAGTCTCGTCCTTTTTCTATATTTACTTCTTCTTCGGTTCTTTTTATTAAAACTACCTTTTTAACAGATGGCGCAAGCTTTAATGCATTATCAACGATGTTTTTAAGTGGAACAAATTTTCCTCTTCTTATACCAAAGTCCGCGGTTATCAAAACCTTTGCACCAGTATAGTTTATCCTATCTGCTAATGCCTGGCTGCTAAACCCTGAGAATACAACTGTATGTGTCGCACCTATTCTCACTGTTGCGAGCATAGAGAACACGAGCTCGGGAATCATCGGCAGGTATAAAACTACTATATCACCCTTCTCTACGCCGATATTTTTCAAAACAGATGCGAACTTATTTACTTCCCTATGCAACTGGACATAACTGAATGATTTCGTGTTCCCTTGCTCATCTTCCCAGTATATAGCTACTTTATTTTTGCGCCATGAATTTAAATGGGCATCTATACACCCATAAGATGCGTTAAGCAAGCCACCTACAAACCATTTTGCAAACGGCTCCTCCCAAACGAGAGCTTTTTCCCATCGTTTAAACCACGGAATTTTTTCTGCTTCTTTTTCCCAGAACATCTCTAAATTTGAAATTGCATTTTTTTGAAATTCAATATACCTTTTTGTGGGATAAAACTTTTTCCCTTCCATTAATTACCTCCCGATTGATGGCTATTTACCTCTTGATAACACTTATACCATAATAGAAGAAAAGTGTACAAATTAATCTGGACTATATACTAAGGAAGCCATTAGTAAGACGACATTCCTTGCGATTTTGTCATTGCGGCTTGTCCCGTTAGAAGCAATTCTTCTAACGGGACTTGTCCGCAATCTTTCTTGTTTTTCAGAAGGATTCCCGACAAGCGGGAATGACATACAATGTGGTGCCCTTACTTATGGTCTTATTAGTAGCTCAAAATAGTTTTCCATGGTCATATTGTGTTAGAATCAAAAAATCTAATCTATTGGAGGAGGATTGTTTTATGTTTTCTGATAGGGCAAGTAAGATAAAGCCGTCACTGACACTTGCAATAGATGCAAAGGCGAAAGCGATGAAGGCAGAAGGAGTTGATATTGTTAATTTTGGTGTAGGAGAGCCTGACTTCGACACACCTGACAATATAAAAGAGGCTGCAATAAAAGCTATAAAAGACGGTTTTACAAAATATACCCCTGTCGGAGGTATAAACCCTTTGAAGGATGCGATTATAGAAAAGTTCAGGAAAGATAATAACCTTAATTATATGCGTGATGAAATCATTGTTTCATGTGGCGCAAAACATAGCCTTTATAATATTGCACAGGCATTATTTAGTCCTGGTGATGAGGTTTTAATTCCGTCACCTTACTGGGTCTCATATCCTGAACAGATTTTGCTTAACGATGCAATTCCGGTTTTTGTAGAGACATATGAGACTGATTCCTTTAAGCTTAAACCAGAAGCGATCGAATCTCATATCACAAAAAAGACAAAGGCATTGATCCTGAATTCACCATCCAATCCAACAGGTCTTACGTATAATAAAGAGGATTTAGAAAGGATTGCAGAAGTATCCCTTAGAAATAATCTTTATGTGATATCTGATGAGATTTATGAAAAACTCCTTTACGATGGAGTAGTACATTTTAGTATTGCATCGCTCGATAATGAAATAAAGAAGAAAGCTATTGTTGTGAATGGACTTTCAAAGTCTTATGCTATGACAGGCTGGAGGATTGGTTTCGCAGCAGGGCCAAAAGAGATAATAAAGGCTATGACAAATATACAGAGCCAGTCAACATCCAATCCCACATCCATAGCCCAGAAGGCAGCTGTTGAGGCACTTACAGGTCCCCAGGATTTTATTAACATAATGCTCGCGGAATTCGATATGAGGAGAAGATTTCTTATCAGCGAACTCAACTCTATTCCCGGCATGAGTTGTCTTACCCCAACAGGAGCGTTTTATGTATTCCCTAACATATCTAAGTTTTACGGCAAATCTTTTGAAAACAGAAAAATATCATCTTCTTCAGACCTTGCCCTATACCTCCTTGAAAAAGCAAATGTTGCCCTTGTGCCTGGAGGAGCTTTTGGGAACGACAATTATATAAGACTCTCTTATGCAACGTCTATTGATGAGATAAAGAAAGGGGTTAGCAGGATAAGAGAGGCATTGAATAGACTTTCTTAAAATTGTATTACCTATATGTTATATTTTGTCTGATTGTGAATTTTCTTTTAATGCCGTCATTCTGGCTTGTCCAGAATCTTTCTTTTTCAGAAGGATTCCCGACAAGCGGGAATGACAGATCAACACAGCTTGGATTCCGGAGCCTGCCCCGTACTTGATACGGGGTCAAGCCCGGAATGACAAATTTTAAATTATGAAAGATTCTGAAAACACAAAAGACTTTCGTTCGGGTTATGTATCTATTATAGGACGGCCTAATGTTGGCAAATCTACACTTCTGAATTCTATTCTTGGAGATAAGATTGCAATTGTTACATCAAAACCACAGACAACAAGAAATAAGATTATCGGAATAAAAACGCTTGACGATGCACAAATTATATTTATTGATACACCGGGAATTCACAGGCCGAGACATAAACTCGGTGAAACAATGATTGGAGCTGCTAAGGAAGCATTAAACGAAGTAGATGTTATTTTAATCATGGTTGAACCTCGCGAACCTGATAAAGGAGATAGGGCTATAATTGATCTGTTGAAAAAAGTTCAGTCTCCTGTCTTTCTGCTGATAAACAAAATAGATATTGTCAGGAAATCAGACATCCTCCCAATCATGGATCACTTCAAAGAACTTTACCCTTTCAAAGAGATAATCCCTATTTCTGCAATAAAACATGATGGAATTAACCTGCTTATAAAAAGAATTTACGATTATCTACCGCTTGGACCAAGATATTACCCTGACGATCTTATAACTGACCAGCTGGAAAGATTTATGGTCTCCGAGATAATCAGAGAAAAGACCATGGATATGACAAAAGAAGAGTTGCCGTATTCAGTTGCTGTTAAAGCTGCTGAATGGAATGAGAGGGAAGATGGTCTTATATCTATCAATTGCAATATTTATGTTGAAAGAGAGGGACAAAAAGCTATTATAATAGGTAAGAGAGGAGCAATGCTGAAATCAATCGGGAGTGCTGCAAGGCTTGAAATAGAAAAGCTACTTAATACAAAGGTCTTTCTTGAGATATGGGTAAAGGTTAAAAAAAATTGGAGAAATGATATACGATTTTTGAAGGAATTAGGGTATAAATAAATGTTAATTCAGATGAAGGTTGAAGGACTGTTGTTTGATCCTCGAAGCAATATGTATATAATGCTTTTGAAGGAGATTAATGGTAACGGTACACTTCCCATCTGGATTGGTAAACCGGAAGCTGATTCAATAGCGCTGGCATTAGGGAAGATTGAGACTCCCAGACCTTTAACCCATGACCTTATTAAAAATATTGCTGATAGTCTTAAGCTCAAAATAACAAAGGTCATAGTGACAGAAATTCTGGACAATACATATTATTCACTTCTGTGTTTGAACGATGGCAGGAAAGAAACCTTCGTAGATTCAAGGCCGAGCGATGCCGTAGCAATTGCGCTAAGAGCTAATGCACCTATATTTATAGAAGACAGCATTATGGAACAAAAAAGCGCTGACGAACTGGAGGAATGGCTTAAAAATCTCAAACCAGAAGACTTCGGGAATATCATGTAATGTTCCAAAGGACTGAAGGTGTTGTCCTACGAAACATTCCCTTTGGCGAAGCAGATCTCATAGTCACATATCTCACCCCTGATTTCGGACTTCTTAAACTCTTTGCAAAAAGTCCGCGTAAGATTAAAAGTCGGTTTGGAAGCAGCCTTGAGCCACTTACACGCACAAGAATATCATTCTGGGGCAAGGAAGATGCCGCCCTGCCAAGAATGACGCAGTCGGACATTATCCACCCCTTCCACTTGATAAGAGATAACCTTAATTGCTTTCTTAAGGTATTAGAGATAATAGAACTCACGATAAGCTTTATCCCTGAAAGAGATGCAAATAAAAAGGTATACTCTTTACTTTTAAATACATTGCATGATATTGAGAATGACCAAAATAGAACAAACATGTCCTATAGAGATACAAAGTACAACGGAAGTAATCCTCTAGCACCCCCTTTTAGTAAAGGAGGGAAGGGGGGATTTTCAAGTGCAAATTTGGTGATAAACCACTATAAAATAAAATTCCTTAAGTTTGTTGGATATGCTCCTAAACTTGACGCTTGTGGAAGATGCGGGAAAAACGGATATTCTTTTTATATATCCCATGGCTCTATCCTGTGTGAAGCCTGTGCAAAAGGGATTGACTCATCAATAAGACTTTCACCGGCAGTTGTAAAACTCTATACAGATTTACTTGCCTGGGATACTACAAAGATAAAACGAATCAAGCCTTCAGATATGCTCCTTTCAGAGCTTTCTGAGATAATGAACATGCATATAAAGTATATACTCGCTAAACCACTAAAATCCGAGGCATTTATTCAGTCGCTACCTCAGCGGTTTTAAAAGCTTAGCAGGTTCAATTCTCGCAAAGTTATTCCCTATTGTTTCTGATTCATTTCTTATCGAGAAGCTCGGCATTTATAAGAAATCACCTTTAGAAAAAGCTGTTGGCAGTATCTTGGAGGATGAGACATTGAAGGGTTATCAGTTATTTAAAGGGTACTGCAGATAAAGTAGAAACACCAGAGATAAAGAAGATTGAAATCAAGCATAAAGTAGACCACGCCTTCAGGAAGTATACGTTGTTTGTTACACCTACGAACAAACAAAATCTGTAAGCCAAAAAAAGTGATGATTTACAAGAGAATCGTTTAACGATAAATAACCCGCTGGTGAACTGCCTTTTATAATCAAAACAGGCTTATCACCAGTCGGGTTGATTTTTTTGTCGGCTGAGCCGGTTAATTTTCTGTCTCAAATTTATGTTTCAGGATTTCGTAAATTTCTTTTTGATTCGATTTCGGTAGTTTCCTGATTTTGGCTATGATATTGAGGGCGGTTTCGGAAGGCAGCTGAACGTTTGCTCTGCCTTGATTGCAGGCAGAACAAAGAACACGTAAATTGTCTTTATCGTCAGTGCCGCCCTGACTGATGGGGATAACATGGTCAATATGGAGTCTTACCTTACGATTTGGATTGAAAGGGTCGATGTCGCCAGGACCAGCACCGCAAAGCTGACAAGTGAATCCGTTTCGTTCAGGAATTTCATTTCGCAGTTGAGGACTGATTGTCCGTGATACGCCGGGCTTCTGTTCAAGAGTTTCCAGTATATATTCACCGGGTTTCAAGTCTGCCCTGTCAATGTGGGATTTAATTTGAAATCCTTCCTCATCCCGCAACTCGCGTATGCGACGAGCGTATTCGCTTATCCCCGCCACCTTGCGGATTTGCTGTGTCCTCAGAACCTTGCCGACGTTGACAATAAAATATTCTCTTATTTTATCTCGTGCGCCCATTACTATTTTTCAGCAAACCGCAAAAGCCGATTCATAAGCCTGCTTTCATCCTTTATTTGACACTGCCAAATTACGAGAACTTTCCAACCTTCTTTCTTTAAGTCTCGGAGATTTCGGCTGTCTCTTGCAATATTTCCGTCAATTTTCTTGTCCCAAAAAGGTCTATTCGTTTCAGGTCGTTCGGACCTTCGACATCCCTTGTGTCCGTGCCAGAAGCAACCATGAACAAATATTGCCTTCCTTTGTTCTTGAATTATGATATCAGGCGTTCCGGGTAAACCCTCGACATGGCCCCGAAAGCGTACGCCGACTTTCCTAAGACACCGCCGCACCGTTTTTTCGGGCGATGTATTGCGCCCCTTGATGCGCGCCATAATTTGCTTTCGTTTCTGTTCTGTAAACCTGTCCATTATATGTCGTTTCTTTACTCATAAACAATGCAAGAACACAGTCCGCAACTCTGGCGGCAAGCATCGGCGGCACGGCGTTGCCTATCTGTTTGGCTATTTCAATCTTGCTGCCAACAAATCTGAATGAATCAGGAAATGATTGAAGCCGCGCAGCCTCACGGTGAGTTATCGGACGATGTTGGCTTGGATGTAAGTAGCGTCCTTTCTCCGGCTTAAAAAACTCGGTGCGTATAGTGAACGCCGGTCTATCCCACCATAACCGCCCAAAAATGTCGGTCCCGCCTTGTGTTTTACGAATCCAGCAAGGGGGTGTTATCTCAGGTGCGAGTCTTTGAAGGTCAAAACGATTCATTCCCTCTTTTGGAATGGTCTTGTATCTTTCTAAACTCAAGGGAGTAGGTGTCCTTCCGAAGTGCAAATCCAACGGGGGCGGTACGTCTCGGATTTCCGTTCCTGCCGGCTTAGGAAGATCGCCTATTGCCGACCGGACGGTCTGCCACGGCCTCGGTCGTGAAATGTGTTTATGAAAGTCCTCCGTAAATAGAAGACCTGTTTCCAGTCCGGCTGGTTTCCGATGTGTCTTTTTAGGCGGGAAAAACTGATCTGGATCAGCAAACTTACATCCGATTATGAAAGCCCGCCAACGGGTTTGTGGAACTCCGTAATCTGCCGCACAGAGCTTGGCCCATGACAATTTAAAACCGAGGGAGCTGGCAACTTCAATGATTTCCTGATGTTCTTCTGAGCCGATCAGTTGAGGAACATTTTCCATTACAAATATCTGCGCTCCCGTATGTTCGACAATCTGAAGGTAGGGTCGCCAAAGCTGTTTTCTCGAGTCATCTTTTCGTCCTTTGTTCAGAAGGCTGAAGCCCTGACAAGGAGGCCCACCGATGACCACATCAGCTTTAGGTATTTCATTAATCCGTTTTTCCACTATTTCCAATATATCATCAGTTGTACAATGGCATCCGAAGTTCTTTTCATAGGTTTTCGCCGCGTAAGTGTTGAAGTCGTTCGCCCAAACCGGAACAAATATCTGCCCAAAAAATTGAGAGAAGCCGAGTGTAAGACCGCCTGCGCCGCAAAATAGGTCTACAAGTCTATAGCTTGGCCCGGTCTCACGTAAAATCCCCGCTTGCCTAAGAAAATACAATGATTCATCATCGGTCAGTGTGCTGTATTTTGCAGGGATTTTTTTATTTCTCGCCATTCTAATATTATGCCTATTTCATAGGTCGCAGGCAATAGAGATGCCATTTTTTATTCTTGTTATTCTTATCTATTTTACAGTCAACAATGATTATACCAACCTGGTTTTTCTGTGTTCTTAAAAGAATATAGCATATCAGGGAACGAGTTGAAAGAAATTTATTATTAAAATCAAGATGTCTGCTGAAGGGTTAGTTGGCTTTTACTCCTTATTACCATGATATATACCAAGTTGGTATATCACAGGAAATTTATCCATATTGATTTTCGAGAGTAATTAACAGCCCTCAGCTTGATATTCCTTGCGCGTATTTCAGGAAGTAGTTGAGGTGGAGTTCGGCTTTCCTCATGGTACATGTTTTAATCGTTACATATTGTATGCGCTTCTC
>JBGOWS010000194.1:0-4519 GCA_041478735.1 Thermodesulfovibrionia bacterium
AAAAATCAATTATCAATTAACAATTATCATTTATCAATATTGCCATATGCATTTAATGCTTTTTATTGTTAATTTTGTGTTGATAATTGACCATTGATAAATGTTCATTTTCCTTTGATATATCCCTTTTCCATCATACTTGTATATTTTTCATCTCCTATGATTACATGGTCGAGAACCTTTATGCCTACTATATCACCCACATTGACAAGCCTTTCTGTTATCAATATGTCTTCACGGCTTGGGCTTGGATCACCACTCGGGTGGTTGTGAACAAAGATAACAGATGCTGCAGATTCCTTTATCGCATCCCTGAATGCCTCGCGAGGATGTATTAAAGAATTAGTGAGTGTTCCTTCAGAGATACGGCAATCCTTAAATATCCTGTTTTTCGCATCCAGCATTGAACAGCGAAAAATCTCTTTTTTAATATTCTTAAACCGCTGCTGATAATATAAATATACGTCGTGGCCTGATGAGAAGACAGGTCCTTTTCCGTAGGGTTCTTCAAGCAGCCTTCTTCCAAGTTCAAAGGCAGCCTTTAGCTGTGCAACCTTTGCCTTTCCCATACCCTTGAAAGAGACAAACTCCCCGGGAGATGCATTTTCGATCTTCTTCAGGTCTCCAAATGAATTCAAAATCTCTATAGCAAGGTCAATAGCGCTCTTGCCTCCTCCTCCGGTACGAAGTATTATCGCAAGGAGGTGCGCCTCTGATAGATTATGGGCGCCGTATTTTAACAGTCTTTCTCTTGGTCTTTCGCCTTCAGGCCATTTTTTTATACTCTGATATCCCATAAGATAAAGAAATATTAGCATCTGTAGCAGGCATTGGTAAACCCCGTTAGAAAAAATATTTCTAACGGGCCCCGCCATGTATTTTTACCCCGCCCAAAATGGGGCTTTCTTTGTAACGGGGTAAAGTGTTTAATTGACGTCATTTTTATGCCTATGATAACATGATTATAGAGAGCTGCGGGATACAGAATGCAGGATATAAATACAATTTACACTCAAAAATATATGATACTGTGATACCCCTCACCCTTGCCCTCTCCTCTACGAGTCGTAGACCACAAGGGGAGAGGGGAAATATTATATCCCCTCCAGGGGGTTATTGTATCCCCTCCCTTGACGGGATATTCTCACTTGATTCCCCTCCCTTGCCCGCCCCGCTTCGCGGAGCGAGGCCGGGGATGGGAGGGGTTGGGGAGGGGGATACGTATGAATTCAACTTGGTATAGCAAGCTGAGAAGCTGTGTAAATATTGTGCATCATAATAGTTTAGATCGGGAGGAGATTGTGAAGAATAAAGAAAGACATAAACATTACAAGGATAAGAGAGGATTTACACTTGTTGAACTCATTGTCGTTATGGTTATCATCGGCATGTTAGCAGCCCTTGTCTTTCCGAAGTTAATCCCAAAGGTTGGAAAAGGCAGACAATCTGCTGCAAAGGCTCAGATAGAACTCCTCGGACAGGCCCTTGACCAGTTCAGGCTTGATACAGGCAGATACCCCTCTACACCTGAAGGTTTGAATGCGCTTATGGTCAACCCCGGAACACCGAATTGGGACGGACCTTATTTAAAGAAGGCAGTACCTAATGATTCATGGGGTAGACCTTATAATTATCAGTCGCCAGGAAGTCATGGAGATTATGATCTTTCATCCTTAGGAGCCGACGGCGCACCTGGCGGGGAAGGTGAAAACAAAGACATCAATAGCTGGGAATAAGGAAAATGAACATTTATCAATGGTCATTTATCAATACAAAATTGTAACTACTCAGGTTCAAAGTTCTAAGGTTCACGGTTCACGGTTAAGAAGCGATGAAGATTGAACGGTTTGAAGATATTGAGGCTTGGCAACTGGCGCGCGAATTGACTCGGAAAGTGTACCGTTTAACAAAGAAGTTAGGATTTACGAAGGACCACGGACTGAAGAGGCAGATACAAGATGCTGCAGGATCATCGATGCATAATATTGCCGAAGGTTTCGATTCCGAGACGAATGCGGAGTTCATCCGGTTCTTGAGATATGCCAAGCGGTCTTGCACGGAAGTCCAGAGCGAACTCTATGTCGCCCTGGATGAAGAGTACATTTCGGCCAACGAATTCAAAGATGTTTACGAACAGGCCAGAAAAACACGTGCTGCCGTTCGTGGATTCATCAACTATCTCAAAAAATATCAAGAGCGCAAAGTAGCTAACCCTGAACCTTGAACCGTGAACCTGATAACCTGAGTAGTTGCACAAAATTAACAATAAAAACCATTAAATGCATATGACAATTATTGTTAAATGATAATTGATTTTTATGAATCGGAATCGCATCGGTTATTAAAATGGATATAGATATTGAAACGATCAAACATAAAGCAAAAAGAGAAATCCATGCTGCAAAATTGCCTGTCGTGCTCGCATACCTCTATGGCTCCCTTGCCAGGGGTAAAGAAAAAGAAAGCAGCGACATAGACATTGCTATCCTTTTAAAGGAGGATGAATATTCAAATGATCCGCTAAGTGTATTCGGAATTGTACAGGGGCTTGCCAGAAGGATTGAAAGACAGATAAAGAAAGAGGTCGACATCCATATCCTTAACAGGGCCTCATTGAGCTTCTGTTATGTTGTAGTAACAACTGGGATACCTATCTACATATCCTCAAAAATAGCGCTTCACCGCTATCAGAATAAAATCCTCGGTATGTTTTTTGATTGGCATCTTCAAGATTTCCAGATGTTTATCAAACAGATTTCTAAGAAGACATTAAGGACAAAGGAATAGAGATATGGATAAAAAACGATGCATATCCCTATGAATTTTAGCCTGCCATTTATTGTCACTCACATGCCCTTTTTGGGCATGTGATATACAAAGTCTCAAGTCATAGCCAAAGGTATCAGATATTCGAAACTCCTAACTTGTTTATTTTACTTGTTTTTTTTATAGTGCCTACTTCATAGTGCCTACTTCATACGGTTTTTGTGGTCTGGCATAAAGCTTGCTTTCTCTTATAGTGGTATAGTTCTATATTCTTCTGGTACAAAAGGAGGTGATTATTCAAATAATAGAACTCAGTAGTGGAATAGTGGTCATTGGCTCTGACCACTGAGACTAAAAAACCCAAAATAAGGAGGTAAAAATGTTTAAGACTATCCACAAAATGAAGGTCGGGGAAGAAAAAGGTTTTACCCTGATTGAATTGCTCATAGTCGTGGCGATCATCGGAATCCTCGCTGCTATTGCAATCCCTGGCTATCTCGGCATGCAGGAAAGATCAAAGAAGGGCGCGCTGATAAGGGCAGCCTCAGCATCAGAGCCTGAGCTTCAGGCATGGCTTAACTCCGCATTAAAGTCAGGCACTGGCGCTACCCTAAGAGAAAATGATACCGATGGAAACGGACTCATAGAGTCCCCCGGTGACAAGACAAATGCTGAGCTGGCAGTTGTTGGTGTTTGCGCACAATATATAATTTCACAGAATACCGGCAGAGGTCTCAAATCGCCGTGGAAAGATGCCGCTCTCTGGATTAATGCTGCTCCGGCAAACGGACAGATTTCTTGTGTACAGACCACCGATACTGAAATTGGTAACATTACCCTTATAGCGACAGATAACGGTGGAACACCTATACACACTAAGACTATAAGTTCCGACTAAATAATTCCGATAGTTTTTATTTTTGCTGGGGAGGCCTGAAGTCTCCCCAGCATTTTTTTCTTAAATTCTGATAAAAAGAGTATTTTATCAGGCACAGGCAATGAATAATTTAAATGAAGAGAAGGGTTTTACTCTAATTGAACTGCTTATTGTTGTTGCGATTATCGGTATCCTGGCAGCAATAGCAATCCCTGGCTATCTCGGCATGCAAGAGAGGTCGAAGAAGGGTGCGATGATAAGGGCAGCCTCAGCATCAGAGCCCGAGCTTCAGGCATGGCTTCATTCCGCATTAAAGTCTGGCATTGCCGTTAACTTAATAGAAAATGATACCGATGGAAACGGAGACGTAGATCAGACCAAAGACCTTTCAAATGCCGCGCTGGCATCTGCTGGTGTTTGTGCACAGTATGTAATATCACAAGGTCCCACCGGTAGAAATCTCAAATCGCCATGGAGTAGCGCTAATCTCTGGGTTACTGCTGCAGTAACAAATGGGAAGATTTCTTGTGTACAGACCGCTGGTACTGGTAACATTACCCTTACAGCGACAGATAACGGTGGAACAACTATACACTCTAAGATTATAAGTTCCGACTAAATATATTTGGGATAATTTCTTCCTGCCTGGGAAGCCTAATTGCTCTATGTTTTATTTTTCAATTTTGGCAAAAGGGGAATAATATAAAAAATGATCAAGGTCGACGACAATCAAAGAAATGCACTCGTTTTTCTTGGACTTATCAGCATATTTTTTCTTTGCGTAATTATTTATTCAAATACCTTCAATGCCCCATTTGTCTTTGACGACAATTCGTCTATAGTTTATAACTCAACCATTAAAAGTCTCAAGAATGC
>JBGOWS010000086.1:0-8128 GCA_041478735.1 Thermodesulfovibrionia bacterium
AAAATGCCATATCCTGTTAAACCCAATGAACAGCAGCATGATTATCCCGTATACCATGTTGTAATGGCCCAACTCAGGGATTCGACCCGGCGGCTTGTAGAAACCGTCAAATATCTCTTTGAATTTCACTGCGTCCATGAATTTTACAAGTCCCAATAGCCCGCCAAACGGGCTTAGCCGCTCTTTGCAATATTCGTATCCCGTCGAAGGCCCGATTTTTGTGGCTCTCATGGGGCATTCATTTTCCCCTTGATTTATCAGCCTCCCCGAGCTATCCTTTTCTTGTGATCTAACCATTTGGGTTACCTCCTGTTATTTAAGATTCTTGTCAGAATCCCTTATTTTAACAGGGTAACCCTTATGGTTTATATGTTAATCGTGCAAGATTCAGGTATAAAGAATCAAATGTTAAAATACACGCGGATAGTTGTAAAAAAATAGAGTCTGCTGATTAGTGATAAGAAAAAATGTTTAACATGCAAAAAAGCATTCCTAGATTTTGTCCCTAACCGAGATGGATTTTTACAGACAAGAGAAATAAACAGGTTGTGTCGTGGTATTCGTAAATAATATCACTGCAGAGTATCTTGAATAAGACAAAATAGCAAATATATGACCTGTCACGAAGAAAGGTTTAAAAGATTAAAGTAGATACTCTGCGAGGTTTATCTTGTATTTGTTCGGATCGAGGGTCTTCACTATAGACCTCAAATATTTGCCTTCCTCGTCTTTTTCTGTAAGGGTTACAACAGGGCCCTGTATGCGTTTTCCTTCCCTGTCAATAATAATCAAAACCCTCGGTCTGTCCGTAAAAACCGCATCACTTTCGTAGACAAGGCCAACCTCTTTTGTATCAAGCACCACGACTGTTCCAACTGGAAATACACCAACCATATTTATAAAAAATTTGAAGAGTAAGGGGTCAAGCTGAGTACCAGCCTTTTCCATCATAAGGCTCAGCGCCTTATCCGGAGGCATCGAGAGCCTGGAATAGACCCTTGAGGACGTCATTGCATCATACTGATCTGCAAGACTCACTATCCTTGAAAAGAAATCAAGCCCTGTATATTCTCTAATTCTTGGATATCCTGAAAAGTCATAATTCATATGATGCTCAAATGCAACAATAGAAGACCTCACTGTGGTGCTTTCAAAACCTCTTAACCCCAGGATAGCTCTTACACCCCAGATAGGATGTTTTCTTATAATCCTCCACTCATCGTCGGTAAAGTTAGATGGTTTATTTAATACCTCGTATGGGATCTCAATCTTGCCTATATCATGAAAAAGCGCTGCAAGGCCAAGTTCTGTAAGCACCTTCTTGCTCAACCCTACCCTTTGACCAAGCGCTACTGAAAGTATACTGACGTTAACCGAATGATGATAGGTATATTCATCATAATCCTTAATTGCGGTCATGCTTAAGAGAATTTGTTCATCCTCCAGTAAATGGTCAACCATCGTCTCAACAATCCTTTTCGCCTTCTTTATATTGACCTTTTCTCCTGACTTGATTTTTTTCATTACTCCTTTTGTATAAGAAACCGCATTAAAATATGTCTTTTTTATTACCTTTCTTATATCTGCTTCCTCACCTTCCTTTACCTTCTTTAATCTATCTATTCCGATACGGGGTGATTCTTTTATCACATCTAATAGTTTTTCATAGGGAGTATCTGAGAAACCAGCTGTTATGAATGCCTTCAGGAACAGCCTGAGATCATCAGGTTTAATTTTATCCTTAAAAATAATATTGCCTATCTCTCTCTTCTTGAATTCCCTTATAAGAAAATTAAGGTTGAGGAGGTATTTGAGTGAATAGCGTATTCTCGTCCCGTCAATATAAAGAAACTCTCCTCTGAGTTCAAGCGAAATGCTCCGCTCCGATTCTATCAGCGTGTTAATAAGCGATATGAACCTTTCAATGGCTGTTGTTACAGCAATATTGCTCGGGTCATGGATTTGAGCAGTCCTCAAGATAACAGATAGCTGATTGATTACATCCTGTGAACTCTGGTCTCCATTTCTTTTACTGGCCATATTCAATTCTCTTAATCGCAGTGTAAGAAAACTCCCTCAGGAGCTTATTATTGGATTCTTTATGTTTATAAAGTATAGGGAGTGCATCTTTATTTCCCAGAAGCCCAAGACAGAATGCTGCGCACGCCCTGTTCTCATAATTCTTAGCCCTGCCAAAAAAAGTTTTCTTCTCTAATGCCCTTACTATAAAGTCAAATACTTCTGTATCCTTCCATTTGGAGAGAACCTCATAGAATTCCCTCTTTTCCTCAAATTCCTTTTCCTTAAACATCTTATCTGATATCTTTTCAAGGATTATTTTTTTAGCAGCCTCTGAACCACTGCTGCCTAAAGCCTTTGCAGATAAAACCCTTACCTGAACATCTGTATCATCAAGACACTCCTTAAGGGTTTGTATCACCTCCCGCCCACCTAATTCACCAAGGGCCATGATTACTTCTTTTCTGACCCTGATATCTCCATGCCTAACACTCCTCATGAGATATTCAATAGCTCTTTTATCACCAATTTTCCTGAGGATATAAATAATATTCCTGACAACAAACCACCTGCTGTCATCCAGTCCCCTCGCTAACGCCTGAATATCCTTCTTACCGAGGACAACAAGCGCTTCAATCACACTTTTTCTTGCATGTATGGTCTTCAGCTCTCCGAGGAACTTCACGAGAGGTGCGATAGCATTTTTATCAAGAAATTCTATAAACTCCTTAAATACTTTTTCATCCCACTCAATACCACTGTCAAGAAGCTCAGCAAAAAGCCCTATCATCTCCTCGGTTCCCGGATACAAAAGTAGTATCCTCATATACTTTTTTGCATTCTCAGTCAATAACGGATCCTCAAGTATCTTTTCTGCCTTTTTCATTACATTTAATACAATATATAAATCCCCGCGATGCATGGAAAACTTAATGGAATCTTTAAGAAATGAAACAGTATCTTCTAATTCGCCCTTCCCCTCAGACTGGTAGAGGATTTCAAAAAGGATAGCAGCCAGTTTTTCTACCTTAGTATTAGTATATGAATCCTTTTCCATTTCTCCTGCAAGCATTTGTAAATCTCTGTCTGTAACCAGAACAATCGATACGCTCTTTGCCTCCTCTTCCTTGAATCCGTCTGCATAAGCCTTCATCAGTTCATCAAAATCGGAGACTTTATCCTTAACCTCTTTTTCAGCCCTGGATTCATAATTTTCTTCATCCAAATCTACAAGATATGCTTCATCAACCATGTATTGGATGTTCTGAAAATCTTTTTCCCAAAGAAGTGTCACGATATCGTCATCTACTGCCTCCCTGTCAAAATCCAGGGCAATAACTTTTAAAAACTCCTCAAGTTCTTCCTGGGGTAACCCCTTTTTGAATGTTATCTCCCTTAACCCATCTTTGAAAAAGAAAAGCGCCAGGTTGTCTTCTTTTTCAGGGTTATAATATATCTGCTTTGAATCATAAGAGATACTGTTATGCGTTATATTTATTACAAGAGTGTCTTTATAATCAAAAAAGCTCTCGAACCTTGCATATGCATCCTCTAGTGTCTTTGCGTAAATGGGATTATTAGGGGGATACATTCTAAGAGTTTTTTTAGCCTTAATAAGGGCTTGGAGAATATCTTTTGCCTCTTTTATATCTTCAAATGTTTCCATATTAAAAAATTACCACAGCATTTTAAATCTAGTCAAACCTCAGATAATTATTATTCTTCTTTCTCTTGCAAAATTTTTGATTACCATTAAGGCAGAATAGAGCCGCTGGAGTCTTATATTTCTCCACCTGATTCCCTGCGTATCACCATGGGGAAATTTCCCACCTCTTATTTCTGTTTGAGTCTTCATTATCTCATGATACAGCCCCTTAAGAGAATCATCATCGAGTTGTTTCAAAAATATAGGATTAACAACCACATAACCCTCAGCTATATCAAAGGTAATTGCTTTAAGACTTTTTCCCCTTATAGTAGGCACTAATCAGCCTTCCGTCTTACAAATATTCTTGATACAATTATACCTACCTCATATAAAACTAGCATAGGCACTGCCATTAAAGTCTGATTAAAAACATCCGGGGTTGGAGTAAGAATAGCAGCCACAACAAAGGCCAATAAAATAGCATATTTCCTGTTTTTTGCCAGTGTTTTTGGAGTTACTATGCCCATACGTGTAAAGAAGACTATAGCAATAGGGAGTTCAAAGACAGCACCAAAAGCCAGTATAAATTTAAGACAAAAGTCAACATAGTTGCCTGCAGAAAGCATCGGGCTTAAAAAATCACCAACCTTGTATGTAAGAAGAAATCCCATTGCAAAGGGGAGGACAATAAAAAAACAAAAGGCAGCCCCGATAAGGAAAAGGCCGGTTGCTAAAAAGATAAAAGGGAATACATATCTTCTCTCTTTTAGAAGAAGACCTGGAGAGATGAATCTCCATAATTGGTAAAATATTACAGGCAAGGCTAGTATAAGAGCAGAAACAAAAGCAATCTTCATGTTCATCCAGAATGCTTCTGCAGGCGCTAGAAATATGAGTTTTGTATTCTGAAGTTTATCCTGGGGGACAAAATGTATATACATATTCTTCACGGAAAAGTCTATATTATATTTAAGGGGAAACATAATAAATCTAAAAACATCTTCCGAGTAATTAAACGAAATCAAAAATGTAATAGATAAAGCGATCACAGATATAAGAATCTTTTTTCTTAGATCACAGAGATGTTCTGTAATAGGCATTTTATGCTCTTCCATTCGAAACCTCCCACTTCATACATATCAAAATTCTATACCCCTCACCCCAACCCTCTCCCACAAGGGGAGAGGGAACTATATAATAATTATACCCCTCCCTTGATGGGAGGGGTTGGGGAGGGTGAATTATATAAATAAGTCCTTCACTATAAATCTCAAAATTTCAAACAGGCTTGTTATCTTGGGCATGCTGGTTATCATCTGTTTTTTTATTTACAGTGGAACTTTCATCATCTTTTACGGCACTATCGAGCTTTTTATTCGTTTCTTCAAACTCTGTCTCAACCTGTTCTTTTACATCTTGAAACGCCCTCTTCAATTCACCCAACCCTTTGCCAAGTGTTTTAGCCAATTCGGGAAGTCTTTTTGGTCCAAAAACAAGAATGGCAACAGTGAATATTACTATTAGCTCTTGTAAGCCAATGTCAAACACTATATGAACTATTCCTCTTCATATATCTTTTTAACCTCTTTCTTTTCAGGTGGCAATAAAAATGACACGGAGAACATTATCCTGGTCTCAGGGCTTCTATTTTTGAGATCAAACCCAACACCAAAAGTAGTATATATATAGTCTGTAGTTTTTATCCTGTACCCTATTCTTCCCTCTACTGAATCAATCTTCCCGGAATCATAACTTTTCTTGCAATACAATTCAGCAAGTATTTTAAAATTATGCGCAGCAGCAAAGTCCAGACCGGCTAAAAAAGATACCTCGTCATCGAGCCTTCTTTTACCTGGCTTCTCATAAAAAAGGTTTACATGCCCATTAACAGGGCCTACCCTTTTACTTACAATAAATCCGATGCCAAATCGTCCGTCTGTGGAGAACCCTTCCCGGCCTGACGGGATAGAGGTGTTCAATACGTAGGCTAAGGACGGTCCGTATTTGCCTTCATCAAAAAACCTGTGCTTAAACCCAAGAGCTATATCTTCAAACCCGTCCGTAGAATCAGCTTCAAGTACATACGGGATGGTTATGTTGAATTCAATGTTATCTGTAATGCCATACGCGGTCTTTAAAAAAAACCTGTAGAAATCTGGATCTATTGATATTTCGGCATCTGCGGAAAATGCGGCTTTACCTTTTGGGAGGCTGTCAGCACTAAAGGTCGAAAAAATCCCATACGGAGCAACAGGTTGAAGACCGGATATTTCAAAGCCATATAAATCTCCACATGGGAAAAGAAGTATTAACACAAAGGGCAGAATATATTTTTTCATTGATAAAAAATAACAGAAAAATTTAAGACTGTCAATTAAAGTACTCTATCGGGTTAGAGATTATCAACATTATGGGTCGTTGACAAAGATCAATTATTGAAAATATAATTATCTAAATGAAATTTTCCCTGGCAAACGCATAGGGACGATAGGAGGCTTTTATGTCAGAAGGTATACTTGAGGTCACATCATCTAACTGGGATAACGAAGTAATCAAGGCTCAAGGACTTGTTATGATTGATTTCTGGGCTGCATGGTGTGGCCCCTGCAGGATGATTTCACCAACGGTTGAAGAGTTAGCAAAAGAATATAGTGGTAAAATAAAAGTTTTGAAGCTTAACACTGATGATAATTCTGAAATTGCGAGTCGATACAAAATTATGGGAATACCCACTATTATGTTTTTTAAAGACGGTATCAAGATTGACCAGATCGTAGGTGTGGTTCCGAAACAGCATCTAAAGGCAAAAATAGATTCTTTTCTTACTGCATAATGGTTTTTAACAAATATAGTAAACGTAGTAGAACGAGTTTTACAAAAACCTAAGCAAGGAGATTTTTCACTTTTATAAATGTTTGAATCACTAACTGAAAAACTGGAATCCATATTTAAAAGATTAAAAGGTAAAGGCCTCTTAAAAGAAGAAGACGTTGAACTTGCGCTTAAAGAGATACGGCTTGCCCTTTTAGAGGCTGATGTCAATTTCAAGGTTGTAAAAGATTTTATTCAGAAAATTAAAGAAAAAGCTATTGGTAAGGAGGTCCTTGATAGCCTTACACCAGGACAGCAGGTCATAAAGATAGTTAATGAAGAACTCTGCGAATTGCTTGGAAAAACAAATAGCAGGGTACAACTATCCCCTAATCCCCCGACCGTAATAATGATGGTTGGGTTGCACGGTTCAGGAAAAACTACAACATCTGCCAAACTTGCAAGACTTTTCAAGAAAGAAGGCAGGAGACCTATGCTGGTGGCCGCAGACCTTCAAAGACCGGCTGCTATAGATCAGCTTATTATACTCGGCTCGGAGATTGATGTCCCTGTATATTATTCAAAAGAGGCAACTAATCCCATAAATTTATGTGGTGAGGCGGTAAGTAAAGCAAAGATTGACGCAAGGGACATAGTTATTCTCGATACCGCTGGAAGGCTACACATTGATGACTCACTGATGACCGAGTTAAAAAAGATAAAAGAAAATACTTCACCGAAAGAGGTTATTCTGGTCGTAGATGCAATGACAGGGCAGGACGCAGTAAATATTGCAAGAAACTTTGAAAATCATATAGGTATTGATGGAATAATACTTACCAAGATGGATGGCGATGCAAGAGGTGGAGCTGCACTCTCTATAAGGGCGATAACTGGAAAACCAATAAAATTTATAGGCATCGGAGAAAAGATTGAGATGCTTGAATCCTTTTATCCTGAAAGGATTGCATCCAGAATACTCGGCATGGGCGATGTTCTAGGCCTGATCGAGAAGGCACAGAAATCTTTTGATCAAGAAGAGGCTGATAAGCTCCAAAAGGCGATAATAAATGAAGCTTTTACATTCGATGACCTTAAAGACCAACTTAAAAAGTTGCGCAATATGGGACCTATAGAAAACATTCTCAGCATGATACCCGGCTTTAACAAGATTAAAAACCTGCAGGTTGATGAGAAGGAATTTGTAAAAATAGAGGCAATAATAAACTCTATGACTAAAAAAGAAAGAAGAGATCACAATATAATTAATGGAAGCAGACGTAGAAGGATTGCGATGGGAAGTGGTACAACTGCTGCAGATGTCAATAGGGTTATAAAACAGTATGTCGAGCTGCGGAAAATGCTAAGGATGTTTAAAGGCAAAAAGATGGTCAAATTACCTAAATTCCTGCCATTTTAAATTTATCCAAAAAGACATAAAAGACAATATGTAGATGCCCTTTACTTTACATTCAAGAATATATTAAAATTCCATTTTAGGAGGTGAGGCTTGGTTAAAATAAGACTTACAAGATTGGGAGCTCATAAGAGACCCCACTACAGAGTGGTAGCAGCTGATTCCAGGGCGAGAAGAGATGGACCCTTTATAGAAATTCTCGGAACGTATGACCCCTTGAAGGACCCATCCGA
>JBGOWS010000247.1:0-3635 GCA_041478735.1 Thermodesulfovibrionia bacterium
TAATGAGTTCAATACTCAGTAGAGGCTCGCCGCCATAAAAATCTAGATTAAAACTTTTTTTATCATGTGTAAAAGAGTTTTTGATGAAATCAACAAGAAGGTCTGCTGTTTCTTGAGACATATAAAACTTGCCTTTCATAGTGCCTTCATAGCAGTAAAGGCAGGATAGATTGCAGTCGAGGTTCATTACAACTATAACATTGAGATGTGTATTCTTAGAATTAATTTCATTCAGAAGATGAAGCATGGCTTCTTTTTCTTCATTGATATCATTCACTATGAAGCCAAGATTGGAAAGTTTCTCCTGGTCAGATAACGACAGAGTCCCCTCACCGATTGATTTATAAATAGTTTCCTTTAAAAGGATAATTGCAGCTCTTTTGGTTGAATAGAGGAGGAGATAGCCAGGCTTTTCTTTATAAGGATATATTTTTGTATAATGGGAGAGTTGCATTGAATTAATCAATTAATTATTCCCTGAATTAAAAGGGGAGGCGAGCTTCCCTTTTAATTCTTTTCAGCAGGATTTTCATCAGCCCCTTAAAGGTGCTAAAGCACCCATGCAGCAACCTGTAGGACCTGGAAGTGAGGCTTCGATACCGCTGTCAAGAATTATGATATCCTGTTTGTCTGTGCCATCTTCTCTATACATCGCTCTTTCCCCTCCCTTGATTAAGATCTCCCCTCCCAGGAGGCAAGCTTTTCTTGCTTATAGCAAAAAAGCATATAAAGTGCAACCTTAAAATTTAACCCTTATCCCGGCTTCTATCCATCTCCCTGGATTTTTAAATGTTTCATACAGATATTGTGAACCATTAAAAATATTATGAGCAGTTAGAAATACCTCGGCTGTCCCATCGTTACTCTTATATAGCTTTTTAATAAAATTGAAGTCCCATATAAATGAACTATATCTGCCATTTAACGATTGTTCAGCATTCCACCATACGTAATGTCCTGTGAGTGACCCTTTAAGTGATTTTTTATCATCGTATTTAAGACCGATGTCATAGGTATACCTTGCAATATCCTTCATCGTTTTGTCGGTCTCAAGATTCTTTACATCCTGAAATATAAATCCTCCTTTAAAGGACACGTTATATACTGGTGACGTTTCAATTTCTACTTCAAACCCCTGTCGTCTTATTTCATCCTTATTTATTTTTGTAAATGTTCCATCTGGCAGCTCCTCAGTGAATATTGCATCACTAACATCATGTCTAAAAACTGTAGTTTTTAGCCAGAGGTACTTTAAAGCACTTGATTCAATACCTACCTGATATGACCAGACTTTTTCGACTTCGAGGTTAGGATTTGGCGTAAAGAAAAATCCTGTTCCGTAAGTGGCAGTTAGTGGAGGGATGTTGAATCCCATTGCAATATCTGCTCTGAATATGCTCTTTTCACCTAAAGTATATGTAATTCCAAGACTCGGACTTGTAAAATTACCATTTGTGCTTGTATAATCATATCTGAAACCCGGGGTAATAGACAACTTATTAATAATTATAGTGTCATTTACAAACACAGCCCATTTTTCGAGTCTATGTTTCCCCGATGTGATGGTATTCGATTCCAGCTCTCCATTATCATAGTCAGTGCCAATAACGAAGGTGTGCATCTTACCTCGCCATATTAGCTTTGCACTTCCTCCGTTGCTTCTATCGTCATAGGTATTCTTTTCAAGCTCAACTCCAGTGCTCATCTGATTATAAAAGAATTCAGCATTTTGCCTCGAAGTCCTAAAGGAAAGGCTCAGGTCTGCTTTGTTACTTATGGCAGCATTCAAGGATATAGCGGAGAATATATACTCAAAATCATGGTTGAATGAGAGGTCAAAGTCAGGGTATTCTCCAAGACCCCTTGAGCCTTTGTTATATCCAAAGGTCAAGAGTAAATTTACTTTTCTTGTCAAATCCACATTTAACTTAGTGTAAAAATTATTAATTGAGACAGAGTTATTTGGGCTGAAGCCGTCTGAATGGAGATGCCCCGTATATAAATAGTATCCTACTCGGTTTACTTTACCTGAGATATCAACCCTATAATCCCCTGTTTCTTTTTCTCCGTAAGACACTGCAAGTGTACCTTCGGGCTCGAGGGAATGCCCTACAGATTTCGTTATAATATTTATGATACCTCCAAGTGATGAACCCCAGGCTGAAGAGGCAGGGCCTTTTATTATTTCGATTCTTTCGATATTCTGGACAGGAATTGCACCTATGTCGGCAACATTGTCTGAAAGGTTATTCAAGGCAACTCCATCTATTAAAACAAGGACGTGCTTGAAATCAGACCCCTGAATACGTGACATTGTCACGCTTCCTGGTCCCCCTCTTATTTCTATCTGGACACCAGTAATAATATTTAAGACATCAGTTAATGTATGGGCATTCATCTCCTCTATTTCTTTAGCTGTAATGACAGTAATATTTTCCGCAACCTGAGAGATGGGTTTTTCGTATCTTGTAGGTGAGACAACAAGGTCTTTTTCCTTATAGAATAAGCGGAGCATCTCCATTTCTTCCCCGGATTGGGCATAGGCAGTCTGAACAGAATATGCTAAAGATAGTGTGTAACAGAGAAAGATAAGGCTTATTATTAGAAGATATTTATGGTTCTTTCTCATTTCAAGTGGGTAAGTTCCTCTTTGCTTTTCCCCTCTGGTAAGAGGGGATTAAGGGGGGGGGGTCTTTTATTCTCTGCAATAAATCCTTTATGTTTTCTAAAACCCCTTCAATATTATTGATTACATCTTCATCTTTAAATCTCAAAACAGTTATTCCCAATTCATTCAGTCTTTGCATCTTGACATTATCCTTTTGAAAAACTCTCTCAAATCTGTGTGTATATCCATCCAACTCAATTGCTATCTTTAATTTGCTGCAGAAAAAATCAATGATGTAGTTGTCAATAGGCTTTTGTCTATGAAAATCGTATCCGTTTAATTTTTTGCCTTTTAAATGCCTCCACAGTATATTAAGTAAAACATTTAATTTTTACAAACTGTTTAATACATAATGTAGGCTATAATATATATGAAAAGATGCTTGCTTGCAATTATTGTATTGTTGGCAATCTTTTGTTGTGCCTCAGTCCGGGCATACGAGATAGCCGTTGTCAAAAGTGTCAACATTAAACCTTACGATGAAGCACAAAAGGGTTTTAAAAGTGTATGCAATGCCAATATTAGAGAATTCGTGGTTTCAAAATTAAATGGCTCGGAGGTACTGAAGGAGATCCATAGAATCAAGCCCGACCTGATTCTTGCAATCGGAATAGATACACTTTCTCGGATAAAGAAGATAAAGGATATACCCATCATTTATGTTATGGTCTCAGATCCCCGGTCCATACTCTCAGGGGAGAAAAACATCACTGGTGTTAGTATGAATATACCCGCTGAAAAGCAGCTTAGTGCGCTACTTAAAGTCTCTCCAGATATTAAAGGGATAGGCCTAGTTTATGACCCAGGAAAAACTATCCATTTATTCAAAGAAGCCCGATCAGCTGCTACCGCATTAGGAATTGCCTTAGTTCAAAAAGCAGTTCATAGCTCTAAAGAAGTCCCTTCGGCAATAAATGATATGAAAGGTAAGATAGATGCATTCTGGCTTCTACCTGATACGACTGTA
>JBGOWS010000264.1:0-3315 GCA_041478735.1 Thermodesulfovibrionia bacterium
GGTAATATCGAGGGCACAATGATAGGGCATTATTTACGTTCCATGCACTATATTGATTCAGCAATAGGAGAGTTCTTGCAAAAACTCTCTGAATATAACTTAGCCTCGAACTCCATTATTGCGATTTACGGAGACCATCGTGCAAGATTCGAGGAAAATGACTTAAGGTTGATAGGCGTCACTGATATGAATGAAATCAGAAAAATACCGTTAATTATCAACATTCCCATTAGAAAACTCGGGCATAAAATAGATACTATCGGTGGATTAATCAATTTTGCACCCACAATCAGTAACATTTTGGGCATCGACATATCAGATAAGTTTTTTATGGGTAGAGACCTTTTAAGCTGCAGTGATGGGTTAGTTATTTTTCGAGATGGTTCCTATATTAGCAAAGACAATTCTCTTGATGGAACTTATGTACAAAAACAACTCATGATATCTGATCTATTATTAGAAAAAGATTTAATTCCAATTCTGAAGAAAACCTCAAATGAAAAACCTTAAAGTTCATATTACTAATAAGGCCATAAGTATGGCGACGTTGTTGAGAAAATACCTCCTAACCTCCCTTTGCCAAAGGGAGGCAATATCCCCCTCTTTGGCAAAGAGGGGAGAGGGGAGATTTTACGATATATGCATCCTTACTTATGACCTTGTTAGTAACCTCAAGTTTTATCTTCCCGCAAATAATTCAGCGTTTCTGCAACAAAATGCAAGATTTCGAGGAATCCGGAAATATTCTTGTGATCTGAATTCAGTACTTGAGCGCTTTTAACTACGAATTTTGAATCGGGGGTCTCTTGGTCTTTCTTCTATCAAGCATCTCCGCAAAAAGGGGAAGGAGGAGAGATCCCCCGGGAAGTAAAAAAATAAGAAGTGCAGGGACAACCTTAGAAATATTTTTCAGGTGTTTCTTAATTTCCTTTATCTCCTCCTTTGTCCATTCTTGATTCATATTCCTCTGTTTCATGAGCAACTGCATCAGTCCTTTAACGGCAAGGATCTCTTCCAATATGAACTCTTTGTTCTTTATGATGAGCCTTCTGAAATAAGTTGCCAGCATTTTCCTTAACCTATCCTTCCAAGTATTAGAATGCAAAACAATTTCGTCCTTCGTGGGACGCCGAATTGATAACATTTCACCACGCCCGGGGAAATTAGTTTTAAATATTAAATAGAACTATTATTTGAAGTCAACATTGATTCCGTCCGGCGAAATTCATTTCAAAGAGAATTTATGTGATATAATCTTACAAATTGTTGGGAGGGCGGGAGTATCTGCTTTACTAACAGCAAAATAGCTATTTTCAGGAATACACTGTAAGGAGGACATCATGGAAAAGGAAGAATGTCCGAAAGGAACCGGCATATCAGACATCACCGGTAAAATTGTTAAGGTGCGGCATGCAACTGAAGCTGACATGGGCTTCATTGTTGAGTATTCAAAAAAACACGGTCTCGATACAGAAAACCTTTCTTATAATCAGTTTGTGGTTGCCATGGAAAACAGCCATCATGTGGGCTTTGGCAGACTGAAAAAGACAGGTGAGGCATATGAGATTGGGTGTGTCATGGTTATAGATGAAAAGAAAAATCAGGGAGTTGACTCATTGATAATTAAACATTTGATAGATTTTTCGCCGGTTAAGACAGTGTATGTGATTTCCGATCTGGTAGATTACTTCAAGAAACTTGGTTTTGTAGAGGCAAAAGGAGAATCAAAAGAACTCATGAACTCCCTCGATAAAGCCTGCGGAATAGGCGGGAAACAGAATGCCGTCCTCATGGTTTATAAGAAGGATTAGACTTACTAATAAGTTTATTAGTAAAACTACATTTAGCCAGCCATTATGTCATTCTGGCTTGTCCGCCTGAGGCGGGCTTGTCCAGAATCCTTCTTAAGAAAGATTCTCTCCTCAGCGAGTCGCCCGAGGCGACCCGACAAGCGGGAATGACAATCATGAGACATTACTTATGAACTCCTTAGTAATTAAACTTATTTCCCAGTATGTTCATGTTTTGCTGTAATCAACGTGTAAGGAGATTTTATGAATGCCCAGGAAAAGCTAAAAGAGATTATTAAGAGACTAAAAAAAGAATACCCTGAACCGAAGACTGTCCTTGCCTTTAGTAACCCTTTTGCTCTCCTCGTCGCAACTGTTCTTTCTGCGCAGACTACGGATGTCCATGTCAACAAGGTAACAGAAAACCTTTTCAAGAAATATAAATCCGTCAAGGACTATGCAAACGTTTCAATCGAGACACTGCAGAAGGATGTGAGTTCCATAAATTTTTACAGGACGAAGGCAAAGAACATTCATGAATCAGCAAAGATGATCGTCGAAAATTTCAATTCAAAAGTCCCCAAGACAATGCAAGAACTAATAACCCTTCCGGGAGTTGCGAGGAAAACAGCAAACATCATCCTTTCTAATGCCTATGGTATCAATGAGGGTATCGCCGTGGATACTCATGTCAAACGGTTGGCAAACAGGCTCGGGCTGACAAAGAATGAAGACCCTGTTAAGATAGAAAAGGACCTCATGGAGATAACCGCGAAGTCAGAATGGGGAAACCTCTCACACCTCTTGATATTTCACGGAAGAAAAATCTGTCAGGCAAAGAAACCTAAGCACAAAGAATGTGTCCTTTATGATATATGTCCATCGAGGAATATATAAGAAAATGCTTTATCTGAATGAACTATTGCACTGAAGAGCTTATAGGAGTTCTTTGTTTTTAAATCAAAAGGCAGAGTCATGCTGACTCTGCCATCGAGAACACTACGTTATAAAGGATTTCTATCGTCTCGGCGTCGGTGCTACATTCCCGGTTGACACCGCATTGTCTGATGGTTTGATGTCATCTCTTTGAATTTCAGAGGTTATTAAAGGTGGTGTCACCGAGGAACAATTTGGGTTGCCGGGGTCATACCGTCCATATCTCAGAGTAAAATCAGCGATGACGTTTGCTCCGTTGAAATGAGATACTTGAAGAGTATACCAACCGTTGATGTCAGTAATAGCCTTAATGAGTGGGCGATGAACGCCTGGATTTCTTTCATCATTTCTCCATATCCTGCCGGTAGGTGATATAAGTACCATTTCAAGGTCATAGTCCTCAGCGGTTACGTCAAGACGGACACATTCGTCGCCACCGGAATAGATTTGCAGGATAAAGGGATCTGGATCACCTGCTTTATCACTGTGGTAAGTTCCATGTATGGACTGGGAAGAACAGTTGACACTGGTACAAGTGTCCGGTGGATCGAACATCAGAGAACCAGCTATCGCTGTTATAGGAATTAGA